>DASUEF010000223.1:0-20770 GCA_036275215.1 Limnobacter sp.
GATGAAACGTATCGGTTTGACTGTTCGCGCCATGAGCGCTGTGGGTCTGCTGGCAGGCGTGGTGTTCACGGTGCCCGCGCAGGCTGCTGAAGGCGACGCGAAGGCAGCCCTGGCCAAGAATTCTATGTGTATCGGCTGCCACGGCATTCCCGGTTACAAGGCGAGCTTCCCAGAGGTTTACAACGTGCCCTACATTGCTGGCCAAAATGCAAAGTACCTTGAAGCCGCGCTTCAAGCCTACAAAAAAGGCGATCGCAAACATCCAACGATGCGCGGCATTGCTGAAACCCTAACCGACCAGGACATCGCAGACCTGGCCGCCTATTACTCTCAAGCCAAATAACCGCCACCAAGGACAACCAACATGAAAAAAACATTCGTGATTGCTGCTGCCCTGATGGCAGCCTCGTTTTCAGCCCAAGCGGCTGACATTGCAGCAGGTCAAGCCAAAGCAGAAGCCCAGTGCGCAGCCTGCCACGCCGTGGAAGGCAATTGGAACAAAACCATGGACCCCGCGTATCCCAAATTGGCTGGACAGCACAAGGATTACCTGGCCAACACCCTGAAGCAGTACCAAAATGGCACGCGCAACAACGCCATCATGGCGGGCATGGCTGCTGGCCTGAGCAAAAAAGACATTGCGGATCTGGCGGCCTTTTTTGCTTCCTTGGATGGTGAGTTGTATTTGAAGAAGTAAGCGCACAAACGCTGCGCCCATGAAAAACCCGCTGATTCAAAACCAGCGGGTTTTTTTATACCCCGCTATGCCGCAGGATGCACTCAATGTAGGCTTCGCTTGAAAATGGCACGCCATTGCGTTGTTGCTGGTAAATCTGTTCAGCCAAGCATTCAAACACTTGGTGCGCTGCCATGTGTTCATCATTCAATTTGGCGCACAACTTGGCATAAGCAGCGCGAATACCTGGGGGTTGATCAATGCTCACCTGCTCAGCCACGGCCAAGTGCATAGACAAATGTAAAAACGGATTGCTTTGCCCTGCCTCGACTGAGTAATCTTGTGCCAGTACAGCTTCGGGTTCGGCGTCAAAAGTAGGAAAGTATTCCGGGTGCTTGGTCATCCATTCCAAGGCAAGGCTCTCTGCTTCGCTCAGGGGTTGTTCATGATGGTATTTCTTCCAGGTGTTCATGAAAAACAGACGGGCTTGGTCACGGGTTGGATTGAACATGGGGGCAGTGCTCTCGAATGCTGGGTTTGATTACGCCCGTGGCGCGTCAAAAAAGCAGACGCTCAGGCGGTTATTGCGTGGTGGTGTGATGACTTGCAGGCCCTGACTTAACCATGCCGCCTGACCAAAAACTCCCAACCACTTGGTGTCTGGAAATGCCCTTAATACGGACGCGATGTCGTTTTCGTCGGCATGGCACAGGTGGCTGCGCTCAAATCCGCTGAACATGATGCCAATCGATGGGTTGTTTGCGCCAAATTTTGACATGATCTCGGTTTGCCAGTGGGGTAGCTCATGTTCTATGGCTTGTTGAGTGCGCCTAGCCAGGCGAATGCGTTGCCCTTTCATCACTGGGGCGGCTAGCCCCAAGGTGCCGTCGGCATGAATCTCCATCACCGGCACCCAGCTCTCGCCTTTTTCATGAATCACTTGCAAACGCAAGCCCACAGGCCGTGTTTGTTGCTCTGGGCAGTTAAGGGCCTCGGCAGCAGTCTGCCCACCCACGCCGATCAAAAAAAGACCATTGCTCTCGGTCACTGTTTGTACACCGGTGAAAAAGGTCAAGCCTTCAGAGTTAAAGACGACTGGCGATTGCACCCTCAGTGTGGTTTGGCACAAATCCTCGTGGCATGCCCTGCCATGCTCCACGCGGGGTATTTTTGCGTAATTGGCGCCATAAGATAGCAGCCCGAGCGTGTTGGCCGGTAGACACGGTGAGTCGGGCTCAATTGAGTTCAGTTGTGAGGTGGTCAATAGGGCTTGCTCGTGTTCAATCAGGCACAGGTGAAGGCTTTCGGTTTCGTGATTTTTGCTTTCGAAAATCTCCCCAAACACCGCAATCACAAGCGCTGGTTTGTCAAAATAAACCTGACCTTCACCCAGCAGACCGCTTGCGCACCCACCCCACACATTCATGCAATTGGTCTTGGCCACGCAGGCATGCGCAAGTTCTTCCAGCAAATCGGCAAAATGTGGTGTGCACAGCAAAAACACACGGCTCACATAATCAGAATGTCTGCGCAGGTTGGCTTTTTCCATGGCACGCGCCAACAAACGCAAGCCATGGTCGAGGTTTGCCTCATCAAAGTCTTGTGCACAAATTGCGTGGGTCATTGGGTTTTCTTTTTGAATTCGCACAGGTCCACGATACTACAACGCGTGCATTCCGGTTTGCGCGCCTTGCAAACATAGCGCCCGTGTAGGATTAACCAGTGGTGGGCATTGAGCATGTATTCTTGCGGAACCAGCCTGAGGAGTCGCTTTTCTACCTCCAGCACGTCTTTGCCTGGCGCAATGCCAGTCCGGTTGCTTACTCTAAAAATGTGTGTGTCCACAGCCATGGTGGGATGACCAAAAGCGGTGTTCAACACCACATTGGCTGTTTTGCGCCCTACGCCAGGCAGGCTTTCTAGGTCTTCACGGTTGGTGGGCACTTGGCCATTGAATTTGTCGCGCAAAATCTCTGCGGTTTGCACCAAATGTTTTGCTTTTGAACGGAACAAGCCAATCGTTTTGACGTACTCCTCGACACCGCTCACCCCCAGGGCGGCAATCGCCGCTGGTGTATTTGCAACAGGGAAGAGCTTGCGAGTGGCAATATTCACGCCTTTGTCCGTGGCTTGTGCACTGAGCAACACAGCAGCGAGCAACTCAAAAGGGGTGCTATATTCCAGCTCGGTTTTTGGTTCGGGGTTGGCCGATTGGAAGCGCCTGAAAATTTCGGAGCGTTTTTCTTTGTTCATGATGCATTTGCGCGGCGTGCGCGGGCCCGAGCCAGGGCAGCTTCCACAACGGCGCGCTTTTTGGCAGTTTCCGCGTCCATGGATTGATTGCTCTGGTTCAACTCGTCCAATTTGCGGATGGCTTTGTTTTCCAGCCGCTGGGCCTGGGTTTCCTTTTGGCGCAGCAGACGTTGATTGCGCGTGTTCATGCGTTCGCGGGCGGCATGGGCCATGTCTGTGTTCCATGCGCTGTGCTCGGGCACGAACACCATGTCGATGCAGTCCACCGGGCAGGGTGGGATGCAAAGTTCACAGCCTGTACACAATGCTGCAATCACTGCATGCCGGCGTTTGCTGCTGCCCACAATCGCATCCACAGGGCACGCCTTGATGCACAGGGTGCAACCAATGCAGTGCTCTGGCTGAATGTTGGCAATGTGCCGCTCGATGGTGATGCCGCAAGTGGCGTCCACCGGTTTTACTGTTTTGCCCAGCAAGTTGGCCAGGGCGGTGATGGTGGGTTCCCCTCCGGGAGGGCAACGGTTGATGTCTACTTCGTTGCGGGCAAGTGCTTGCGCATATGGCAAGCAGCCTTCAAACCCACATTGCCTGCACTGGGTTTGAGGCAGCAAGTTGTCTATGTGTTGAACAATTTGTTCATGCATTTGCAGCGATGAATTCCCGGATCTTCGGATAAATGATTTCACGCCAGCGGCGACCGCTGAAGATACCATAATGTCCGCATTCCGGGGCTTCAAAGTGTTGTTTCTTCTTGGCGGGCAAGCCTTTGCACAAGTCCAGCGCGGCTTTGGTCTGACCAACCCCTGAGATGTCGTCGAGTTCACCTTCGATTGTGAAGAGTGCCACGTTTTTGATGTCCGCGGGTTTCACCAGCTGACCACGCACCTCCCAGGTTCCGCAAGGCAATGCGTGGTCCTGGAACACGGTTTTGATGGTGTCGAGGTAATACTCTGCAGGCATGTCTAGCACCGCATTGTATTCGTCATAGAACTGACGATGGCTTTCGGCACTTTCACCGTCGCCTTCCACCAAGTGCATGTAGAAGTCGTAATGGCTTTGTACATGGCGGTCTGGGTTCATACTCACAAACCCGAGGTGTTGCAAAAACCCTGGGTACACACGGCGCAAATAACCCGGGTAGGTGTGCGGCACGGTGTAAATCACATTGTTTTCAAACCAGGAGTGAGGCTTTTTGGTGGCCAGTGCATTCACTTCGGTTGGGCTGTGGCGTGTATCAATCGGGCCACCCATCATGGTCATGCTCTTGGCCTGTTTGGGGTCGTTGTTGCTCGCCATCAGGCTCACCGCAGCCATCACTGGCACGGTGGGTTGGCAAACCGATATCAGGTGAACGTCTGGGCCCAGCAGTTGAATAAACTCGATGCAATAATGCACATAGTCGTCGAGGTGAAATGCACCTTCAGACAAGGGCACCATGCGGGCGTCTACCCAATCTGTGATGTACACGTCGTGGTCTTGCAGCAGGGTTTTGACCGTGTCGCGCAGCAGAGTGGCGTGATGACCAGACAACGGCGCGACCACCAACACCTTGGGCTGCTTGGGCAGGGGTTTGGATTCGCTGGGGATCAGTTTCTTGAAATGAATCAGTTTGCAGAAAGGTTTGGTTTCAACGATTTCTTGCGAAATGGATACTTCTCGGTTGCCGCACTTGACGGTCTTGATGCCAAACTCCGGCTTTTCATATTCTTTGCCCAGGCGGTACATCAGCTCAAAACCGGCTGAGATACGGCGCGACAATGGTGTGTGAGCCAAGGGGCTGAAAGGATTGCTGTACATTTTTGCACCTGCCTCAGCCCACACCGTCATGGGATTAAGAAGTGCGCGTTGCAATTCGTGTAGTTGATACAGCATGAAGCCTCCGAAGCCTGGGCCAGGTGATTAATTTTAGATGAAAGACAGGACGCACCCATTGTGGGTGAGATGGCTGACAATTATCTTGCAAATCATTGTGCGATGCAACAATTGTGTTTCATGTGTAAAGCTTGTTAACACAGCCATGCACTCACCAATAGTTTTCTACCGCAATTTCACCCGGGTTGTTTCGCCGCGCAGCTTTGTAGCCCTGTAACTTGAGCACCGCTCGGATGTCGGTAACCATGTCGGGATTGCCGCAAATCATGAATCGGCTTCGTTGTGGGTTCATGGGCAGCCCGGTGGTCGCCTCCAACCGTCCGTCTTGCAATAGAGTTGTGATTCGTTCATCCAGACAGCCGGGTATTTTTTCGCGTGTGACCACTGGTACGTAAAAAAAACGCTGTTTCACATCGTCAATCAGCTCTGCCAACTCCGGGTGTGTTGTGAAGCCGCGAATCATGTCCTGATAAACAAGCTCTTCAGCAGTTCTAGCGCTGTGCACCAATACGATGTGTTTGAATTGTTCCCAAGTCAGTGGGTCGTGCAGGATGGATAGAAAGGGCGCAAGGCCCGTGCCTGAGCCCAACAGCCACAGATCGTCGCCGGATTCAAAGCGCGCCGTGGTTAAAAACCCAAAATTGGTTTTATCGATGTAAATGGGGTCGCCAACTTCAAGTTTGCTGAGGTGGCTTGTAAATGCACCGCCAGGGACGACGATGGAGAAAAATTCTAGATGCTCATCGTATGGGCTAGACACCATGGAATAGGCGCGCCAAATGGTTTCGGGTTCGCCCGGCAGCTGCAACGTGTTTTCAACGCCCAAGCGGGCAAACTGACCTGCTGTGAACCTGTAGCCGGCGGG
The DNA here is from genome assembly GCA_036275215.1 of Limnobacter sp. Taxonomy (GTDB): domain Bacteria; phylum Pseudomonadota; class Gammaproteobacteria; order Burkholderiales; family Burkholderiaceae_B; genus Limnobacter. Next base: position 5,667 of record DASUEF010000223.1, read on the forward strand.
GCGCGTGCACTTGAATGAGAACAACTTGCCGGGCACCCACACCCGGAAATCCGTGATGGTCTCCCGGGTATATTTGTCTTGGATATCCTGCACGGTACTGCTCAAGAGGGTTTACTTTTCGAGGTACTGAAGTTTGTCTTTGACATCTTTCCAGTCGTCCGCATCGGGCAAGTGTTCTTTCATGCGGGTGATGCTGGGCCAGTCTTTGGCCAATTCAACGTTCATTTCGATGAATTTGACTTGATCCGCAGGCACGTCCTCTTCTGCGTAAATTGCGTTGACTGGACACTCTGGAATACACACGGCGCAGTCGATGCACTCATCTGGATCGATGACCAAAAAATTTGGGCCTTCGCGGAAACAGTCCACGGGGCATACGTCCACACAGTCTGTGTATTTGCACTTGATGCAGGATTCTGTAACTACGTGTGTCATGGCAGCGGGTAAATGGTGATCCAAGTTAACGCGCTATTGTAATCCATCGGCGCAAACCTTGCCTGAGCGCATGCTCAAATTCTGCGGTAGGCATGGGGGCATACCCTAGAGGCAAGGGGCATGGCGATTGCCTATAATCCTGTGAACGAACCTATTTCTGGACAGGTGAACGCTTGAGCCAACCTCCCGCCGATGAATTGAACACCAACGCAGCGCGTGCCGAAATCTTTGATCGAATTCGCACCTTGCAGGGGCGTCCTGATAGTTTCCGTGCATCCGAGCACCTCCAGGCGAACGCATACATGGGTCGCCACGAGCGTGGCCCAGGCCCATCCGCAGTGGCCGACGTGGTGAGTTTGTTTGTGGAGCGATCCAAATCGATGTTGTGTACGGTTGCCCGATTGGTAAGCATGGACGATGCACCAAAAGCCTGTGCCAGCTACATGGCCGAGCACCAATTGCAAGGCACCCCAGCCGTGTGGCCTAGCCTCGCCAATTTGGATTGGCAAGCGGCGGGTTTGAATGTACGCGTGGGTGCGCCACACGGAGATGACCTGATTGCCATCAGTGGTGTGGCATATGCTGTGGCTGAGACTGGTACGCTGGTGTTTGCAAGCAGGCCCGATGAGCCGGCCAGCACTCATCTGCTGCCAGAGACCCACATCGCCTTGGTCAGAAACGATCAGGTGGTTCACACCATGGAAGACGCTTTTGCCCGTTTGCGCACCGAAGGCCGCGCCATGCCTCGCGCTTTGAACTTTGTGTCAGGCCCGTCCCGCACAGCCGACATTGAGCAGACCATTGTGCTGGGAGCGCATGGCCCCTACAGGGTTCATTTGGTCTTGGTGGGATAAGCTGCATGTCCAAACCTGAGCGCCGTGCATTTGTCCAAAAGGCCTTGGCCGTAACTGCGGGTGGCTTGGTGGGGGCACACCAAGCCCAGGCGGCGGCACCTTCTGTGGTCAAAGGCTCTCGCCCCATTGTGTTGAAGTTCCAGAGCACCTGGCCCACCCGCGATATTTTCAATGAATTCGCCCAAGACTTTGCCAAAAAGGTCAACGACATGTCTGGCGGCGAATTGCGTATTGATGTTTACCCCACCAACAGCATTGTGAAGGCCTTTGGTATTCAAAACGCCGTGCACAAAGGGCAACTGGACGGTGGGCATGGTGTACCCACCTACTGGCACGATCGGCATCCAGCTTTTTCATTGTTCGGTAGCGGGCCCAGCTTTGGCATGAGTTCCAATCAAATCCTGGCATGGTTTCAGTATGGCGGTGGTCAACAGCTCTATGATGAGCTGGTGCAAAAAGAGATGAACCTGAACATCCAGGGTTTCATGTATGGACCGCTCACCGCCCAGCCTCTGGGTTGGTTTAAAAACCGGATCAATAGCGTGAAAGACCTCGACAAGCTCAAATTTCGTGCAGTGGGCTTGGCTGCCGAGGTGTTCAAGGAGTTGGGTGTGAACACCACAGCGCTTCAACCGGCAGACATTGTGCCCTGGCTAGACAAAGGGCTAATCGATGCCGCTGAGTTCAACAACCCCAGCTCAGATCGTGCGCTCGGCTTCCCCAGTGTTTCATCGGTCTGCATGATTCGCAGTTTTCACCAAAGCTGCGAAGTGTTTGAGGTGATCTTCAACAAGGAGAGGTTTGATGGTCTGTCGTTTTCACTGCGATCCATTATTCGTTATGCTTTGCAGGCGTCTTCAGCTGATTTGAGCTGGAAAGCATCGGACCGATTTTCTACGGATTACGAAGAGATGCGTCGTAAGCAGGGCGTGCGGTACTACCACACCCCCGATGATATTTTGAAAGCCCAACTCATGGCTTGGCGCAAGATCATCGCACGTGAATCAGCCAATAGCAGTATTTTCCGGCGCATCATCGAGTCTCAGATGCGTTTTGCTCGTCGTGTGGTGGGTTTCGAAAACGATGTCACGCCCTCATCCAAAATGGCCTACGACTTCTGGTTTGCTGCCGTTTAATGGGCTGCTGCGGTACACTTGCGGCAATACTTTCGCGCAAACCACCACAAAGAGTGAACCATGGCCGACATCCACGCACACCGCACCCACAACCTTTCTCTTGAAGAGGCAAAGGGCATTGCCCAAAAGCTTGCAGACCAGTTGCAAAAGGAATTTCAGCTGGACAGCCAGTGGCGCGGCAACACCCTGAATTTCAGCCGCTCTGGCGTGAAGGGCACTTTGGATGTTACCGACAAAGACATATCACTGGATATTTCCCTGGGCTTCATGCTTAAGGCCTTCAAAGGAAAAATTCAATCTGAGATTGATAAAAATCTAGACAAAATGTTTGCTTAAAAAGGCCTGCACGCTGGGGTATCTCAGTTTGAATCCCAGCCTAACCATCACCCTGGATCGTATTTTCCGGGACTCAGCCATGAAGCTCCACATCATCGGGCTGACTTGCTGTCTCACTTCCTGCCTAGGTAAACGTGGGGGCTTGGGCAGCCCTGTCGCCTCGGCCACTGCATCAAAGTAATCCCCCATCTTTGTCGGGTGTTCATCACAGGCGTTGACCACCGTCCATGTGAAGGCTTTGCGATTTACCCAGAGGGCCAAGCGGGCCAGGTCGAGTTCGTGAATGTGGTTAGACCAAGAGTCTTCGCTGGCCACAATCGCTGGCGTTCCTGCCTTGAGCCTTTCAGTGGGCAGTCGCTCGTCACCGTAGATCCCCGGTGCCCGCAGCACCTGCACTGCCACGCCATGGAGCAAGCCGAGACGAACCTGTAACTCGGTCTGAACCCGGCGTTTGGCGCGTTCAGATTGTGGTTTTAAGCTGTTGCGTTCATCGATCCATTCGCCTTCGGCATTGCCATACACGCCTGTGGTGGAAATGTAAGTCAACACAGGTCGGCTTTTTTTTAGCAAACGCGCCCGTGTACCCAGCCAAAGCACAGCTTTTCGGATGGTGGTGTCCAGCGGTGTTGCTGGATTGGGTGGGGCCATCCAAATCACTCGGTTGCACACGCTGAGCATGCGCAAGAGTTGTTTTTGGTTCAGCAGGTCTACGCAAAGCGGTTTGGCGCCTGTGGCTGCAATCCGTGCCCGCTTGGCATGGGATGAATCCCCTGGCCTGTAAGTCGCGGTAAAATAAGGTCCAGCGCACTGTTCTAACAAGGTCATGCCCACTTGCCCGCATCCTGCAATTGCAATGCGGTTGCGCCTGAATGCGTGCGGGCGGCTCCGCTTATAGAACGGGGCAGGGCCGGTATCAGAATCACGGAATGCAGTTTGATGAATCACAGCGTAGATGTACTTCCCAGCCAGAAAAAGTTTGAGTGCGAGCAGGACGAGTCCATCCTCAGCGCCGCACTGCGCGCAAACGTTATTCTGCCATATGGTTGCAAAGACGGTGCTTGTGGCTCCTGCAAGGCAGATCTTGTTGAAGGGTTGGTGGACTACGGTACCTACCAGTCTCGAGCTTTGAGTGAAGAGGAGCGCGTGCGGGGCAAGGTTCTCACCTGCTGTGCCAAACCGCTTGGGCCAGTCACCATCAAGGTGCGGGAGCTGAGTGGCCTGGGTGACATACCTATAAAAAAAATGCCTTGCCGTTTGCAAAGCATTACCAAACCAGCACCAGATGTGGCGGTGCTTAAGTTGCAATTGCCTGCCAATGAAGTGTTGCAATTTTTGGCTGGCCAGTACATTGAGTTCATCTTGAAGGATGGTTCTCGTCGTTCATATTCAATGGCAAACGCACCTTACCAGGAGGGCGGAATTGAACTTCACATTCGCCACATGCCTGGGGGGTTATTCACAGACCACGTGTTTGGTGCCATGAAGGAGCGTGAGATTTTGCGTTTCGAAGGACCCATGGGTACGTTCTTTTTGCGTGATGATGCACGCAAACCTGTGGTTTGCCTGGCCAGTGGTACTGGCTTTGCACCCATGAAATCACTGCTGGAGCAAGCGTTTTTTAAGGGCAATGATCGGCAGTTCATTTTGTATTGGGGTGGGCGCACCAAGGTCGACCTTTACATGATGGAGCTTGCCCAAGCTTGGGCAGACCAGCACGTAAATTTTAAGTTTGTGCCCGTTCTTTCAGAGCCCACGCCTGCGTGCGGGTGGCAAGGGCGGACCGGGTTTGTGCATCATGCGGTGATGCAAGATTTTCCGAACCTCTCTGGGCACCAAGTCTACGCTTGCGGCGCCCCCATTGTGGTGGATTCTGCACGCAGGGATTTTGTTGAACAGTGCGGCCTGCCAGAGGAAGAGTTTTTTGCAGACTCATTCACTTCGCAGGCAGACCAAGCTTGAACTGCCTTCATTGATTTCGAAGTGACCCTTTGCTTGCATCCGTGGCGGGGGCTTCGCCAAGATAGGCCTCCCGAATGCGTGGGTCATGAATGAGAGAAGCGGCGTCGCCTTGGATATCAATCAGACCTGAGTCCATCACATAAGCCCGACTGGCGATTTGCAGTGCGATTTGAGCATTTTGCTCAACCAACAAAATTGTCACGCCTTGTTGGTGAATGGTTTGTATCACCTCAAAAATCTTTTCAACCATGATTGGGGCCAGCCCCATGCTGGGTTCATCCAGCAAGAGGCATTTGGGGCGCCCCATCAATGCACGTGCAATCGCCAGCATTTGCTGCTCCCCGCCGCTCAGCGTGCCAGCCAATTGTTTGCGGCGCTCTTTGAGCCGTGGAAACATGCTTAACCAATGGGCTTTGTCTTCTTCAATTGCACGTTTGTTGCTTCGTTGTGAAGCACCAAGCTCAAGGTTTTCTTCAATGCTCATGCGTGTGAATACACCACGTCCCTCGGGCACCAGGGCCATGCCCAGTCCAAGGCGCTCATGCGCGGGCAATTGCTGCAAATCGTGTTGTCCATCGAGTGTTGCATGATGGGCATGGAAAGGAAGCAAGCCCGCCAAAGCCTTCAATGTGGTGGTTTTGCCGGCACCATTGCAGCCAATCAGGCAAACCAGCTCGTGACTTCTCACAGCGAGGGAAATGCCCTTGACTGCTTGTACACCCCCATAGCTCACCGTCATGCCTTGGACCTCAAGCATGGTGAAGGCCCCCCAGGTATGCTTCAATCACCGCCGGATTGGCTTGCACTTCGGCGGGAGTGCCTTGTGCAATCACCTTGCCATAGTCCAACACGGTCACTGCATCGCATATGCCCATCACCAGTTTTACGTCGTGCTCAATCAGCAAAATGGATGTGCCATCGTTGCGTATTCGTGCGATCAATTCGCGCAAGCGGAGTTTTTCAGTGGCATTCATGCCAGCGGCGGGCTCATCCAGGGCAAGCAGGCCGGGTTCGCTAGCCAGTGCGCGGGCAATCTCAAGTTTGCGCTGGTCGCCATAAGAAAGCTCGGTGGCAAGATGATTCGCATACGTAGCAATTCCCACGTATTCAAGCAGTGCCATGGCCTTGCCACGAATATGCTGCTCCTCTCGTCGTTGAGCGGGCGTGCGCAGTACAGAGGCCAGTACACCCTGTCTGGTTTTGGTGTGCATGCCAATGGCTACATTTTCTAGGGCGGTCATCGATTTAAACAAGCGAATATTCTGGAACGTTCGCGCGATGCCCATCTTGGCCACGCTCTCTGGTGTGGTGGGTTTGTAAGGTTTGCCTTGGAATACAAACTGACCAGCATCCGCCTGGTAATGGCCTGTGATCAAGTTGAAGCAAGTGGTTTTTCCTGCGCCATTGGGGCCAATCAAACCGTACACTTGGCCGGCTGTAATCTGGAGATCTATTCCATCGACGGCCTGCAAGCCACCAAAGCGTTTGCTGACATGGGCAATGCGTAGAATTTCAGTCATCGTGGTGCTCATTGTGCATTCCCCTTGCCTTCTGGCCACAAGCCTTTGGGCTTATAGAGCATCACCAGCACCATGGTGAGGCCATACAGTAGAGAACGCAGAATTTCAGCATCCAGCAAAATTTTGCCAAAAAGCATTTCTTGCAAGGGGGTGACTAGCTCCCGCAACACCTCGGGAAATCCCGCAAGCAGCAGGGCACCCAATACAACGCCGGGGATGTGGCCCATGCCGCCCAGCACCACCATGCACAGCACAATAATCGATTCCATCAGGCCAAAAGATTCGGGGCTGATGAAGCCTTGAAAAGCGGAGAACATGGCCCCTGCAACGCCCCCAAAAGAGGCACCCAGAGCAAAGGCCAGCAGCTTCATGTTGCGTGTGTTGATGCCCATGGATTTTGCCGCAATCTCGTCGTCCCGAATGGCAGCCCACGCACGACCCACGCGACTGTGCTGTAAGCGCATGCAGACCACGATGATGAGTATGGTGAGGGCCAGAAACAGGTAGTAGTACAAGTGCAGCGCGGGCACTTCCACTCCCAACAACTCCACCGTGCGTGCGAATCGAATGTCACCAATTTCAACAGGCTCAATCATGTTGATGCCCTGCGGGCCATTGGTGATGTTGACGGGGGCATTCAGGTTGTTCAAAAACAAGCGGATGATCTCGCCAAAACCCAATGTGACGATCGCGAGGTAGTCCCCTCGGAGTCGCAGGGTGGGTGCACCCAGCAGCACACCAAACACAGCAGCGACCAGTGCCCCCAATGGAATGATGACCCACACAGAGGCGTGAAGACCGTCAGGAAACATGGCGGCAATCACTTCAAAATTGTCAGTGAGGTGCGGTGAGGCAAGCAAGCCATAGAGATAAGCCCCCACCGCGTAAAATGCGATGTAACCCAAGTCCAGCAACCCCGCAAAGCCCACCACAATGTTGAGTCCCAAAGCGAGCATCACGTACAGCAAGGCAAGATTAAGCACACGCACCCAACTGTTGCCGACCATGCCAGCCAGCCAAGGCAAAGCCAGAAGCATCACGGCCACAGCCACCAGCACAATCAGTTGTCGTTGTAGCAAGGAGCTGCTCATGCTCGCTCCGCCACGCGTTCGCCCAGCAGCCCCGATGGCCTGAGCGTGAGCACCAGGATGAGCACCGCAAACGCAAATATATCCTGGTAGTGCGAACCTAAAAATCCGCCTGTGAGTGCGCCCAAGTAACCTGCGCCCAGGCTTTCAACAATGCCCAAGAGCAACCCACCCAGCATAGCGCCATAAATATTGCCGATTCCGCCCAGCACGGCAGCTGTGAACGCTTTTAGGCCAGGTAAAAACCCCATGTAAAAATGTGCCACGGCGTAGTTTGCAGCCACCATCACGCCTGCCACACCGGCCAACGCAGCGCCAATCACAAAGGTGGCAGAGATGATGTGGTTGGGGTTGATGCCCATCAAGCTGGCTACGGCAGGGTTCTCTGCGGTGGCGCGCATGGCGCGCCCCAGGCGGGTTTTGTTGACCAGTACTGTAAGCCCTACCATCAGCAGTGCAGACACCACCACAATCAGAACCTGCACCGGGGTAATCGACACGGTGCGTTCGAAATCCATGCTGGGCGTGGGTGGGAAATGGAGCAGGGTGATGGGTTCGGTGGGCAATGTGGTGGGGAAAATGAGATAGTTGCGGCCCCAGATGATCATGGCCAGCGTTTGAAGCACGATGGACACGCCGATGGCCGAGATCAGTGGTGCGAGGCGCGGGGCATTTCGCAAGGGGCGGTAGGCAAGTTTTTCGATGCTGAAACTGACTGCCATGCAAATTGGCACCGCGCAGATCACTCCCACGGTGAGTAGTATCCAGCCGGGTGTGTCTGGGTAGAGCCCCACCATGAGGCTGATGGCTGAAAAGGCCACCATGGCGCCCACCATGAGCACCTCACCATGTGCAAAGTTGATCAGGCCGAGCACGCCATAGACCATGGTGTAGCCCAAGGCCACCAATGCATAAATACTGCCCAACACCAGGCCATTGATTAACTGCTGAATGAAGATGTCCATGCCAGGGGTTGTGGGGTCGCCATTCGAATTGTGTTGATCACAAGAATATTACAAAGCGCTGGCTGAAGTTTGTGTGATGTTAGAAAACGTGCCTCTTAAGTGGGCCTGTCGACAGGCCAAAGGGGCACTGCGCAAAAACTGGATTCAGTGCTACATTGAGCGTTCAGCGCCACAGGGCAGTGGGTGTGCGCCTCTCACTTCAATTTAATCACCGAGGACAGGCATGAACAAAGACGGGTTTTTGAAGCGCATGAGTGTGTTGGGTTTATGCAGTGCAGGCACAGTGTTTGGCTTGGCGTACAGTGCGCCAGTGTTGGCCAAGGAAGTGCTTGTGAAGATTGGGCACATTGCGCCGTTGTCTGGACCACAGGCACATTACGGAAAAGACAATGAATCCGGTGCTCGCTTGGCCATTGACGATTTGAACGCCATGAAGATCCCGCTGGAAAGCGGCATCGCCAAATTTGAGTTGGTGCCAGAAGATGACGCTGCAGACCCCAAAACGGGTGCGATTGTGGCGCAAAAGTTGTGCGATATGAAAGTCAACGGGATCGTTGGTCACCTCAATAGCGGCACCACCATCCCGGCGTCTCGCATCTACTACGACTGCGGCATTCCTCAAATTACCCCCTCTGCCACCACCCCCAAGGTCACGCAGCAGGGATTTGAGTCGGTGTTCCGCGTGATTGCACACGATGGCGTATTGGGCGTGGCCTTGGCCAAATTCACAGTGAGCGATTTGAAGGCCAAGCGGGTGGTGGTAATTGACGATCGCACTGGCTATGGTCAACCGCTGGCCGACATTTATGCCAAAAATGTGCAGGCCAATGGTGCTCAGGTGGTTGAACGCCATTACACCAACGACAAGGCAACCGATTTTGCTGCCATTCTAACCGCAGTGAAAAGGGCCAATCCGGATGTGGTGTTTTATGGCGGCATGGACGCGCAAGCGGGGCCCATGCTGCGCCAGATGAAGCAACTCGGCATCAAGGCAACTCTGATTGGCGGCGACGGGATTTGCACCACCGAATTGAGCAAACTGGGGGGTGACAATGTGGGCAGCAACGTGATTTGCGCGGAAGGCGGAATGGCCTTGAGCAAAATGCCAGGTGGCCCTGCCTTTGAGAAGCGATTCAAGGCCAAGTACAAAGCCGATATTCAGGTGTATGCGCCATTTGTATACGATGCGGTGATGACCATGGGCATGGCCATGAAGGCTGCCAAATCGGCTGAACCCAAAAAGTATCTGCCCAAGTTGAAAACCATCCAACACCAGGGCGTGATTGGCACCATCACCTTCGATGAGGTGGGTGATGTGAAAAACGCTGCGGTGACTGTGAATACCTACAACAAGCAAGGCAAAACACCACTGAAGGTATTGCAGTGAATTGAGGGTGCCAGCCCGGAGTCAGTTTGTAACTTTTGGTGATTTATTTCGAACCTCTTGAGCTCTGGGTTTACCCAATGAGATCCCGCCTACAGATTTGAGTGTGGGCGGGCTTTTTTGCCGGGCAAATAGGCGCAAATCGCGTCGGTGCCGGCGTCCACTGAACGTCTAAGAGAGGTTTCAATGAGTTTGTGCAGCATCCGTGGTGTTGTAGGTGGTATTGCGTTGTTGATGTCCCTGGTGGCCAACGCGCAAAGTGATTATCCAAACAAAACAGTGACCCTGGTTGTGCCTTTTGCGGCCGGGGGCACCACCGACATTGTGGCGCGCATTGTGGCCGACAAACTTAGCAAGGAGTTGGGGCAAGCGGTGGTGGTCGATAACCGAGGTGGTGGAGGTGGCAGCATTGGCACCGGCATGGTTTCCAAAGCGGCACCTGATGGTTACACCCTGGGGGTTTCCACGTTCTCCACCCATGCAGTACTTCCTGCCTGCAATCCGAAACTGGCCTACAACCCGGTCAAAGATTTTAAAGCCATCACCAACATGGCGCGTGTGCCCAATGTGCTCACCGTCAATCCCAAGTTTCCAGCGCAGGATTTTGCACAATATTTGTCGCATGTGAAGCAAAACCCAGACAAGCTGAGCTACGCAACCTCGGGGCAGTGCAGCATTCAACAAATGGTGGGGGAACAATTTCAGCTTGCCACTGGCACAAAGATTCTGCACGTGCCTTACCGCGGTGCTGGTCCCGCGCTCAACGATCTGTTGGGAGGTTCTGTCGATATGATGTTCGACAATCTGCCATCCTCCATGTCTCACATTCAATCTGGCCGCCTGAAGGCGCTGGCCGTGGCCTGGCCCAAGCGTGTGGAAGGTTTGCCCAATGTACCAACTTTTGCGGAGTTGGGTTTGCCAGCAGTCAATGACTCGGTGTGGTACGGTTTGGTCGCGCCGGCTGGAACCCCGGATGTGATTGTTAAGCGCCTGCATGACGCCACGGTGAAGGTGTTGGCCATGCCAGACGTTCAGGAACGTTTCCGCAAGAGCGGTGCCGAGCCAGTGGGCAATCAGCCCGCTGAACATGCCGCAGAAATCGCCTCAGAAATGAAAAAGATGGCCGATTTGGTGAAACGTCAAAATATTCAATTTGACGGGTCGTGAGCGGTTTGTATTTGAAATAAAAAAGCCAGCTTGAACAAGCTGGCTTTTCATTGAAGCAAGGCGTGTTTATAAAACACGCCTGCGCCGGTTATTCAAATCACAGGGTGAGTACCCAGTCTGCCAACTTCTTGGCTTCAGCTTCGGTCACGTTTTGTGCGGGCATGGGCACTGGGCCCCACGCACCTTTGGTGCCGTTTTTAATTTTACCAGCCAGCATCTCTGCTGCTCCGGCCTGTCCTTTGTATTTGGCGGCCACATCTTTGAACGCTGGGCCAACCACTTTCTTTTGTACCTGGTGGCAGGCCAAGCAGGCCTTGCTCTTGGCCAGTGCTTCGTCGGCGCTGGCGGCAAAAGGCATGGCAACCATGGTGGCTGCAACGGCCAATACACCCATTTGCTTCTTCATACTGAACTCCTCGTCTTTTTCAGTTTGCACGTCTATTAACGCATCGGGGCACATTTTGGCAGACAAATCCGCTGTTTGTCATGTTAAACAGCGTGATTTTCTGCCCTCAAGTTGTCGTTTTAAAGCTTAAAGCCCCAAATCCCCGTCGGTAACAGCGCCTTTGCTGGCACTGCTGGCCAGGGCGGCAAACTTGGCCAGTACCCCGGTGGTGTAGCGTGGCTTCGGTTTTACCCAGGTGGCTTTGCGCTTGGCCAATTCTTCATCACTCACATGCAGTTCAAGCACCTTCTTGTGGGCGTCCATGGTGATGCTGTCGCCTTCCTGAACCAAGGCAATGGTGCCACCCACATAAGCCTCGGGGGCCACGTGACCAACCACCATGCCCCAGGTGCCGCCCGAGAAGCGACCATCGGTGATGAGACCTACTGTTTCTCCCAGGCCTTTGCCGATGATGGCCGATGTGGGTGCCAGCATTTCGGGCATGCCAGGGCCGCCTTTGGGGCCCAAATAGCGCAACACCAGAATGTCTCCATCCTTGATCTTGTCGCCAAGAATGGCATCCATGGCGCTCTGTTCATCGTCAAACACACGGGCTGGGCCGGTGATCACCGGGTTTTTCAAACCGGTGATTTTGGCCACTGCGCCTTCGGGGGCCAAATTGCCCTTGAGGATGGCCAAGTGCCCCTGCTTGTAAAGTGCCTTTTCGATGGGCAGGATCACATTCTGGTCTGCCCGGGGCGTTGATGGGATGTCTGCCAGTGTTTCAGCAATGGTTTTGCCGGTGATGGTGATGCAATCGCCATGCAGCAAGCCGGCGTCCAGAAGAATTTTCATCACCTGGGGAATGCCGCCTGCCTCATGCAGATCGGTGGCCACGTATTGGCCAGAGGGTTTGAGGTTACAAATTACTGGGGTGCGCAGGCGCACGCGTTCAAAATCTTCGTAGTCCCAAGCCACATCGGCTGCCTTTGCAATTGCAAGGAAGTGCAACACTGCATTGGTGGAGCCGCCTGTGGCCATCAGCACGGCCACGGCATTCTCGATGGATTTCTTGGTGATGATGTCGCGCGGTTTCAGATCGTTCTTCACCGCTTGAATCAACACGCGAGCCGATTCCTCGGTGGAGGTGATTTTTTCAGCGTCAATGTTGGACATGGTGGAGGAGTAAGGCAGGCTCATGCCCAGGGCCTCGAAAGCGGAGCTCATGGTGTTGGCGGTGTACATACCACCGCAGGAACCAGAGCTTGGGCAGGCGTTTTTCTCGATGCCCTTGAAGTCTTCTTCGCTCATGCGGCCTGCGGTGAATTCACCCACTGCCTCAAATGCGGACACGATGGTCAGGTCTTTGCCTTTGTAGCGCCCAGGTTTGATGGTGCCACCATACACATAAATACCAGGCACATTCATGCGGGCCATGCCGATCATGCCACCAGGCATGTTTTTGTCACAGCCGCCGATCACCAGCACGCCGTCCATCCATTGGCCCTGTACGGCAGTTTCAATGCAATCCGCAATCACTTCACGGCTCACCAGGGAGTACTTCATGCCCTCGGTGCCCATGCTCATGCCATCAGAAATGGTAGGCGTGCCGAAAATTTGAGGGTTGCCCCCTGCCTCTTTGACCGCCTTCACCGCCGCGTCGGCCAGTGGCTGCAAGCCACTGTTGCAGGGGGTGATGGTGGAATGGCCGTTGGCCACGCCAATCATGGGCTTGTTGAAATCTTCATCCTTATAGCCCATGGCGTAATACATGGCACGGTTTGGGGAACGGGCCACGCCCTGGGTGATGTTTTTGGAACGGCGATTGATACTCATGGCGAATGCTCACAGAGGGATTCAAAACAAACCGTGAATTTACCACCGATTGCCTCCAAGACGAATGGGGCGACTGGCGCAGCGTCACAAAGTGCAAGCTTTGCAGCGGTACAATTGAAAAGTTTTCATCTTGAGAGTCCCTCACATGTTTGTGCATCCGCAGTTTGACCCCGTGGCACTGGCCATCGGGCCCGTGGCTATTCGTTGGTATGGCTTGATGTATCTGTTGGGTTTTATTGCCTTTATTTTGCTGGCCAAGCGGCGTTTGCACCTGTTTCCCGCCATCAAGATGGAGGATGTGGACAATTTGCTGACTTGGTCTGTGCTGGGGGTCATTCTCGGTGGGCGGCTTGGTTACGTGATTTTTTACAAACCGGCTTATTACCTCAGCAATCCGGGCGAGATTTTGGCGATCTGGGAAGGGGGGATGTCCTTCCACGGTGGCTTTCTGGGGGTGTTGCTCACCTGCTTTATTTTTGCACAGCGCAAGGGCTGGAAATTTTTTGATTTGATGGATTTTGTTGCCCCCGCCGTGCCGATTGGTTTGGCACTGGGCCGATTAGGAAATTTCATCAACGGAGAGCTTTGGGGGCGCCCCACTGACGGCTGGTGGGGGGTGGTGTTTCCGCAAGCGGGGGATGCCTTGGTGCGTCACCCGTCGCAGCTTTATCAAATGAGCCTGGAGGGCATTGCCTTGTTTGTGGGTTTGTGGTGGTTTGCCAGCAAGCCAAGGGCTAGAGCAGCAGTGTCTGCGTGGTTTCTAATTGGTTATGGTGCAGCCCGCTTTGTGGTGGAATTTGCTCGCGAGCCAGATCGCTTTTTGGGAACGCTGTCGATGGGGCTGTCCATGGGGCAATGGTTGAGCCTGCCCATGATTTTATTGGGTTTTTACCTATTGTATTGGTCCAAAGACAAGTCCACCGGCTTCCAAACCATGAGCGAGCTGGAAGCGGCCCAAACCAAAGCAGCAGGCAAGCGCAAAAAATGATGCTGCGGTTTAAAACCCGGTGACGGCTTTGTAGATCATCGACAGCGCAATGAACGCCAGCAGCAGGGCAAAGATTCGCTTAATTTTTTTGACTGGAAGTGTGTGTGCGAGCTTTGCGCCGTACGGCGCAAACAACACACTCATGGCTGCCACACAAGCCACGGCTGGCAAATACACATACCCCAGTGAACCAGGCGGCATGCCTTGGAGGTGCTGCCCGTTGATCACGTAGGCGATGCTAGAGAACACCGCGATTGGAAAGCCCAGTGCGGCGGAAGTGGCCACCGCATTGCGCAGATGGATGTTGCTCCACACCATGAAAGGTACCGACAAAAATCCACCGCCAGCACCCACAATGGCCGATGCTGCGCCAATCACGCTACCCACGCCAGCCAGGCCGGCCTTGCCCGGTAGTGTACGGGTGGGTTTGGGTTTTTTGTCTGCATACATTTGGTAGGCAGAAAAAATCACAAAGGCACCAAACACCAACGCCAATTCTTTGGTGGGCAGGTATGACACCATTTTGGAACCCACGAAACCGCCCACCAAAATGCCCGGCGTGAGGTATTTCACGATGTCCCAACGCACGGCACCAGCTTTGTGGTGAGCTCGCATGCTGGAAATGCTGGTGAACATGATGATGGCCAGTGATGTGGCGATTGAGGCGTGGACCACATGCTCAGCGGGCACGCCTTGGCTCACCATGAGGAAGGTGAGAAAAGGAACCAGCAGCATGCCGCCGCCGATACCCAGCAAACCAGCCAGCACGCCGCTGGCTATACCCAGCACCAATAAGGCGCCAATAAACAGGGGATCAAACATGTTGTAAGTAGAATTTCAAACAAAAAAGGCGATTGAACCTTGTGTTCAATCGCCCCATCTTAAGGGGTCTCTGCCGATGTGGCGCTGATCCGATCCCTGAACCTAAGGTTCAAGTGGGTCGCAGTATCAGAGTCTTCAGGCTTCCCTGACAGAGAGGGACTCACACCGACTCATAAAAATTCCGCAACCGGGATCACAGATATTGGTTCACGGAATGCTGACCAACACC
>DASUEF010000224.1:0-2116 GCA_036275215.1 Limnobacter sp.
GCTCATCAAGCCCGATTTGCTGCAAAAGATTTGGGTGCTGCGCCGCTTGCTGCACGACATGGACGAAATTGCCGCCATGGAATTCCTCATGGACAAAATTCGCCAAACCAAAAACAACGGCGAGTTTTTCGAGATGATGAAAAAGTAAAATGCGAGTTGTACAGACGCAAACATGCGTTTGTGCATGATTAAATCTTCTCTATAACATGAGGCGTTTTGGGAGTCCCCTTTTGCCTCATGATCAAACTTGCTTAAGCGTCAAAGCCCTCATCGCGCCACCGTGTGCGCCCATGGGATTTTAAGCAACGTGGCGCGCACTATGCAGCTTTCGGAAATTTTCACTACGGCGCCTTTGGCCGAGCAATCGGCCTCTCCGATCAAATTCTTCTGAGGGTAGCGGGGTGAGCACAAAGCCCTGCGGGTTTTACACAACAACTCAAATGTAAAGGAAGTGGTGATTCTGGAACACCGCTAGACAGTTAAAAGATCAGTTTGGTTTTTATCACCTTAGGCAAATCATTGGCAGTTGAACTTCAAATCCTGCACAATCAAACCAACTTCACCTGGAGGATTGTTTGAATGACCCACACACTGCTTCGCCCTTTTTCCGCATTCACCCTGCTGCTTGCTTTGCTGCTCTCGGGATGTGGTTACAACACCTTTCAAAGTGGCGATGAACAAATCAAGGCCAGCTGGGCAGAAGTGCTCAACCAATACCAACGCCGTGCGGACCTCGTTCCCAATTTGGTGAATGTGGTCAAAGCGGAGGCGGATTTTGAGCAAGACACCTTGACCCAAGTGGTGGAGGCCCGCGCAAAAGCCACGTCGATTCAGGCCACACCCGAGTTGATCAACGACCCTCAGGCGTTCAACCAGTTTCAGCAAGCCCAAGGGCAATTGGGCAGTGCCTTGTCTCGCCTGTTGGTGGTCTCAGAAAACTACCCCAACCTAAAAGCCAATCAAGGGTTCCGGGATTTACAAGCCCAACTGGAAGGCACGGAGAATCGCATCACCGTGGCCCGCAATCGCTACATCAAAGCGGTGCAGGAGTACAACGTGGCGGTACGCTCTTTCCCAAGCAACCTCACCGCCATGGTGATGGGCTACGAGGTGAAACCCACCTTCACCGTTGAAAACGAGGCCGCCATTTCCAAACCCCCGGTGGTTGACTTTGGCGGTGGCAGCAAAGGCACACCGTGAGGATGCTGCGCACCGGTTTGATGGCATGGCCCACCTGGCTGGCCAGCGTGCTGTTGCTGCTGTGCATGGCCCACGCGCAAGCGGAGGTGCCTGTGCCGCCACTGGCGCAACCGGTGGTGGACACCACCAATTCACTCAGCCAGACCGAATTGCAACAGCTCAACCAAACCCTGCTGGCTTTTGAGCAACGCAAAGGCAGTCAAATCGCAGTGCTTCTGGTGCAAAGCACCCAATCAGAGACCATTGAACAATTTGGGCTGCGGGTGGCAGAGGCCTGGAAAGTTGGGCGCAAAAATGTAGACGACGGTGCCATTCTGCTGGTGGCATTGCAAGACAGAACCCTGCGCATTGAAGTCGGCTATGGCTTGGAAGGCGCACTCACTGACCTTGTTTCAAAAAGAATTATCGATGACATCATGGTGCCCAAGTTGCGCACAGGTGACCTGGCCGGGGCGATTGAGGCCGGTGTAAATGCCATGATGAAGGTGGTGGATGGGGAAGTATTGCCTGCACCACCCCCCAGGTCAACCCGGGCATCAAACAATCCAATTGAAGAATACGGCCCGCTGCTGTTGTTTGTGGCCGTGGGTGTGGGTGGTGTATTGCGCAAGGCAGTGGGCCGATTGCCCGCTGCATTGGCGGTGGGTGCTGTGGTCACCGTGGTGGCCTGGTTTTTGGCGGGCGCATGGCTGATTGCCATGCTCGCTGGTGTTGCGGCACTGCTCATCACGTTGTTCAACAACGGGGGCGGAGGGATTGGCACTGTGCATGGCCGTCGCCGGGGCGGTTTTGGTGGCGGGTTCGGTGGTGGTGGATTTCGTGGAGGAGGTGGCGGCTTTGGCGGCGGCGGTGCCTCAGGACGTTGGTGAGCCATGGGCATGCAAATTAAAAGATTAATCACCCATTTGTGCACCAC
>DASUEF010000225.1:0-39458 GCA_036275215.1 Limnobacter sp.
GGCATTTACCAGGGCATCATCGTGCAGTGCTCTTACCCCGATGTGTGGACCACCGCCACCCAGTTTGCCGATTACAACTTGCTCAATTCCTATTTTGGCAACCGTTACCAAGGCGTGAACGAGGCCAGCAATGCCAACCAGTTCCCCAACTTCAACCGCGGCTTCTTGCCCTATGCGCAGTGGAGCATGGTCTATGGTCACTTGCCATTGAACCCCGTGCTGTCGGACAACGCCTTTTTCCCGAAGGCTTACCCCTATGCATTCAATTGCCGCAACCTGCGCGATGCCGAGGTGCCTTACGACCCAGTCAACAACCCAGGTGGTTTGCGCTGCGGTTTGATCGACTACATGAGCACCCTGTTTGGTTTGCGCACACCCGATGTGTGGAGCGAAAACGAGAAGAAGATCAATCGCGGGTTTGGTGGCATTCCACTGGACAACGTGGGTGTGCAATACGGTTTGGGTGCGCTCAAGTTGGGTGGCATCACACCGGATCAATTTTTGGATTTGAACCGCAACATTGGTGGCTTTGATGTGGACATTCAGCGGATTGCCACCCGCACCAAGGCCGACCCTCTGGCATTGACCAACTCCTACAAAACAGGCGCGGTGAACACGGCCGAGCACATGCGCAACATTCCCATCATTGATTTGCGTGGGCCCGACCCCGGCATTGCGCATGACGCTTTCCACAGTTGGCAAATGCGCGCACGCTTGAAAGCCACCCAAGGCCACCACGACAACCACGTGATCTGGTTTGGCCAATTGGTGCTGGCCGGTGACTCCACGTACAGCACCGAGGCTTTGATTGTGATGGACCGCTGGTTGAGCAACATTGAAGCCGACGACAGCAGCGCACCCCTGCCCGACAAAGTGGTGAGCAACAAGCCTGCGTCGGCCCGAGACAAGTGCCTCTCTCTGCAAAGCATTTACGCAGACGATGGCCCCTTTGTGCCGCTGAGCGGGAATTTGTTCTACCCAGAGCCCATCATTCCGAATGCTCGCTCCAGCAGCATTCCAAAACCACCCCCCGAGGCTGGCCAAATTTTTGACCAGGTGAGCAACCAGTTCTGCGGGCTGGATTTTGCAAGTTTTGACCCGACAGGCCAGTCTGCACAAGTGACCTCGCCGATAGCGACAGTGCAACAGACCTTGGTCCAAACACGGTTTGGCACGCCGCGCACCGTGGCAGGTGATGACATTCGCACCCTTGCCAACAAATGTGTGTTGAAGCCCGTGGACCCGGCGGATTATGCAGGCATCCCAGCGATCCGCGATGCGGCGGCGTTTGCAGCGCAGGTGAAGCAAATCTTCCCGGAAGGCGTGTGTGATTACACCAAGCCCGGGGTGGGCGTGGTGCCCACACAAACCTGGCTGCGTTACGGCACCGCCACTGAAAAAATTGTGGGGGGCACGCCTTTGCCAGCTAGGCCAGTTGATTCTCAACAGGGATGGTATTCAGCGGCATTTCGCTAACATGCGTTTTGAAAAATGTTTTTTGTTAAATAAAGTGAAATCTTGTATTTTTCATTCGTGAAATTTGAGGGGTGTTTCTTGGGATACTGATCCAATGCCCTGTCCTTGAAAGATGGCAAAGTGTGGAGCATTGATTGCCTCACACATGCCATGTCGTGAAATTTGAACTCCCCTTTTCTCAACAATTGGAGCACAGCCCAGTTGGCTTAATGCATATTGACGCGGATGGACGCATTGCCGCAGTCAATGACTTTTGTGCGCAGCTTTTCGGTTACACGCAAGTAGAAATGCTTGGACAACCCTATGATTGTTTGCTGCCTTTGAACATGCGAGGGCAGCACCAAGCCCTGTTTGATAACTTCATGAAACAGTCAGCAAGCCGAATGATGGGTCAGGGCACCGGCAGAAAGTTCTTTCCAGCATTGCACAAGGAGGGGCACACGCTGATGGTACAAATCGGCTTGAATGTGTGGACCCATGCAGACAATTCCTATGTCACCCTTGCCATCTCAGACATGACCGACAAGGCACGCTTGCTGGATGAGCTCAAACAAGGCAATGAGCGCTTGAGAAACAAAACCCGCGAGTTGATGCGCGTGGTGCGCCAGCAGAACCACTTCTTGAATGTGGTGAGCCATGAGTTGCGAACACCGTTGAATAACTCTGTGGAAATGCTTAACCAGTTGTCTGCAACACAACTGGATGAAGACCAGGCCGAGCTATTTAAAGACCTGGACCGTGCCAATCTGGATGTTACCCGCAGCGTGCGCATGTTGATGGACTATGCCGACAGCATGCTGGGCGAGTTGCATCTGGAAGTGGAGGAGTTTGATTTGCGTGAGCTTTGGATCGACAAGCTCAGACTGGTGCAGAGACTGTTCCCAGAACATGTTGGCTTATTGACCACTGCAGAACGATTTGAGTTTGATCCGCTTGTACAGGCCGACCGCGTGCGGTTGGGCCGGATGATGCACGGATTTGTGGCAAATGCATTGAAGTTTGCCCAGGCCAGCGAGGTGCGAGTCACCATTGAGTTCACCAACACACCAAATCCGGTGATGCGGTTTGAGGTCTGCGATGATGGCATTGGCATGAGCACAGCCATGCAAAGGGCGATCGGAAAACCTTTCTCCAACCATGCGGAACGGTTGAGCCGCGGGAGTGGTGGCATGGGGGTCGGTTTTTATTTGGCCAAGAAGTATCTTGAATTGATGAATGGTTGCTTCAATCTGGTTACTCAAGAGGGCCACGGCACCTGTGTGAGTTTTGAGGTGCCGTTGCGGTTGGTTGGTCATGCAAGCACCCAGGCAAAAGCCAGGAGCCTGGTTCAGGGAGAGTTGCCTTTAAGCAACCTTACCCTGTTGCTGGTTGAAGACGACCCAACGGTCGCCAAAATCAATTCCATCCGTTTGCGCAAAATGGGTGCCCAGGTGGTGATTGCAGGCAATGGCAAAGCGGCAGTGGAATTGTTGCAGGACAACAGCACCGCAGTGCAGGCCATTTTGATGGACCTACACATGCCAGTGATGGACGGTTTTGCTGCCACGCGCCAAATTCGGGAGATGAGCCAGCACACCAAAACACCCATCGTGGCGGTGACAGCGGGTTCCAGGTTGGCAGAGTACGCAAGAGCCATGGCCGCTGGCATCGATGCTTTTTACTCCAAACCCTTTGAGCCCAATGTGCTGGTGCATTACTTCAAGGCCCGAGGCGTGATTCACTAGTACAATGTAATTTTATTACTAGGCGTTGGCCAACGAGGTAACATGCGTTTGCTCGATCGTATTCGCAAGGAACTCGACCAGTTTTCGAGCGCAGAGCAAGCGGTGGCGATGCTGGTGTTAAAAGATCCGGCTCGATTCCAAACTCTCCCAGTCAGCGAGTTGGCGCGTCTTGCAGGGGTCAGCAGTCCGTCCGTGGTGCGGTTTTGCCGCACCCTGGGTTACGAGGGGCTAAGCGATTTCAAGCTCAAGCTTGCAGCCAACATGAATGACGGTATTCCTTTCATTCATCAAACTGTGCAGGCGGGCGACAATGGCACCACGCTCATTCAAAAAGTGCTCGACAATGCCATCCACACGCTGGTGAGTTTTAGAAACACCGCGCCCGCCAAGCCCATTGATCAAGCTTCTCAAGTGTTGCTCAAACGTTTGTCGCATGGTGGTCGCATGGTGATTTGCGGGGTGGGCAATTCGGGTTTTGTAGCACAGGATGCAGAGCACAAGTTCTTCCGAATGGGGTGCAACGCCCAGGCTTATTCGGACGGGCATTTGCAGATCATGGCAGCCAGCTTGCTCAAGAAAACCGATTGCTTGTTGATCATTTCCAATTCAGGACGAAGCCAGGATTTGCTCGAAGTTAACCGGATTGCCCGCCAGGCAAATGCTTTCACGCTGGCAATCACGGCGTCCGGTTCACCGCTGTCCGAGGCCGTTAATCTGCATATTCCTGCGGACCATGGTGAGTTTTACGAGCAGTACAGTCCCATGGTGTCGCGTCTTTTACACCTGTGCATTGTTGACATATTGGCTACCCAGGTGGCCATGGGCTTGGGCGGAGGTGTACAAAAAAACATGGCTCGCCTCAAAAAGAATTTGATTGAGAGCCGTTACTCCAAGTGAGTGTGTAGCCAAACCTGTTTTGCATGGGCTTCTGGCAGTCCTGTGAACTGGGTATGGCAGGCCACCAAGCTGGCATGTTCAAATCCAGGGCGATTCGGAAATTCACTGGATGCGCGGGCTCCAGTCACAAGCAGGGTGTTGTACCCTGGCCCTCCAAAGCAGGGCATGGTGGGTTTGGACAAGGGCACAGAAACGCTCTCGATGTATTCCCCTTGTTCCGAGAATCGATCAAGCCTGTACCCCTCCAGCACAGCAACCCAGTAGCTGCCATCGTTGCTGAAACAGGCACCATCCGGGCGAGCGCTGCCTTCTGTGTATTGTTTAATTATTCTGCGCTCACCCAGCTCGCCTGTGTTGCTGTTGTAGTCGAAGCGCCAAATGGTTTTGTGGCGTGTGTCGCTTAAAAACATGCTGTTGCCACTGGGTGAAAATGCAAGACCGTTGCCCACAATGAGGCCTGGCACTTGTAGCGAGGGATGCCGGCTTTGTATGCAGTACAGCGCTGCAGTGGCGGGGGTGCGGGCGTCTACCAAGGTGGAAATCCAGATGCGCCCCTGTGCATCGGCTCGACCGTCGTTGTATCGGTGTGTGTTGGTGTCAAAAGGCGCATCCTGCACTGGCAGGCAGATCTCCTTGTGCAAATGCCACACGCCTTTGCGACCCAACAGCACCCAATCATCGGCGTTGGCGGTTGGCAACACGCAACCGATTTCATCGGGCAATTGCAGGGCGTGCACACATGTGGGATCGGTTTGGGGCAATAGCGCTTCTTGTTTTAAGCGGTACAAGATGCGTTCGTGAATGTCTACCCAAATCCATTGACCATGCGCAAATCGCGGACTTTCGGCCAGGGTATTGGGCGGGAGGTGCAGTGCCTTCCAGTCCCAATGGCTCATGATTGGCTTCGCCTGACGATGAAGTTGGCAATGAGGTGGGCCGACACGGGATTGTCGGCCGGTGCGTTGCCAGGTGGTATGCTTTGCTCGAGTTTTTCGGCAATCACCTTGCCAAGTTCTACACCCCATTGGTCAAATGGATTGATGTTTTGCATGGCAGCCAGGGCGGTGGTGCGGTGTTCCCACAGCGCGAGCAACGCGCCCAGGGAATAGGGGGTGAGACTGTCCATAAACAACATTTGTACCGGCCGGTGCCCAGGGCAAGCGCGGAAATTGTTCTGTTGGTCGGCCAGCTCTTGCGGACTGTTGAGTCGCCCCACCGAAAAGGCCTCGGCTTGGGCAAGTGCATGCGATAGCAGCACACGGTGGGATTGCGTTTCGAGGTGATCGGGGTTAATCACGGCGAGTAGCTCAACCGCACTGGCCACACGTGACTGGTGAAGCATTTGGAAAAATGCATGCTGGCCATTGGTGCCCACATCGCCCCACAAAATTGGGCAGGGCGTGTTGCTCAAGGGCTCCCCGTCGTTGTTGACACCTTTGCCCAGCGACTCCATCCACAGCTGTTGCAGGTAGGGCACCAACATCCCCAGGCGTGAGTCGTAAGGGCTGAGCATAAGCGATGCAACCCCGTGGTCCAGGTTGTACAAATCGCTCATGGCCAACAGCGTTGGTAGGCACTGCGAGGGTCTGCTTTGCAGCACATGTCCATCCATCAGAGCTGCACCCTCGAGCAATTCATTGAACACTGAATTGCCATGCACCAACCGAATGCCCAGAGACACGGGGCCCCAGAGGGAGTAACGTCCGCCCACTGTTTCGGAAAATTCAAAGATGCGCTGCGCTGCAATGCCCAGTTCGCTTGCTTTGGCTGGTTTACAAGTGGCGGCCACCAGCGAATGCGGGCGGTATTGCGGTCCCGCGGCATCAAGCCATTTGAAAATATGCTGTGCGTTGTGCAGGGTTTCGCGCGTGGAAAACGATTTGCTGGCGATGATCACCAAGGTGGTTTTGGGATTCAGCGCTGCCAGTGCGCTTTGCATCTCGTGGTAATCCACATTGGCCACAAAACGAATGCCCAAGGGCTGCTTGGGGCCTAGATTGAGTTTGGAGAACACATCGTGCAACAGGCGTGGGCCAAGGTCGGATCCCCCAATGCCCAAGTGGAGAACGTGCGTGTATGGCACGCCGTCGGGGGTGGTGTAACGGCCGTTGCGCACATCGTCTGCAAATTGCTCCATGCGTGCTTGCTCTGTGCGCGCAAGCTCTAGCTCGTCTCGACCATTGATTTGAAGTTGTACAGGCAATGGATAAGCCTGCAAATTGCTGGCGGCACGCAGTGACCAATGGCCAGCAGCGCGCCGCTCGGTGTAGTTAACCACCTCGCCATTGAACAATTTGTGTATAAAATTTCTGAGGCGCTGGCAGGCCTCACTTTGCTCAAATTGCAGCAAGTGGCTTGCACTGTATTGCTGGCGATCTAAATTCAGATGCAGCGGGCCAATGGAGCGTGAGGTGGATCCGGGGGTGATTGCAGTTGCCATCGTGCGTAAGCAGATAAAAAGTTACCCGGCTTTAAGGATGCCACAATAAAAATGCCGCAACACCAGGTGACCCTTCATCGGGGCATTGCCGCTTTGGATCTCGAAAATAGACTTACTGTGTTGGTTCGGTGACAAACCCCAGCTTTTCGATACCCGAACGTTGGGCCGCAGCCATCACCTGCACCACCTTTTCGTATTCCACGCTGCGATCACCTTGGATGCGTAATTCAGGCTGTTTGGTTTGCCGCGCGGCCGCTTGCAAGCGCAATTCTAAGTTGGCCAAAGTGAGAGCTTCATCATTCCACAACAGGCTACCGTCTTTGTTCACTGTGAGTGTAACTACATCTGGTTTTACTTCCGTGGGTTCTTGGGTGGCTTGGGGTAAATCCACTTTCACGGAATGTGTGATAACCGGCACGGTGATGATAAAAATGATCAGCAACACCAACATCACATCCACCAGGGGAGTCATGTTGATTTCGCTCATTTCCTGTTGGTCGTCGTAATTGCCAAAGGACATGAATCAGGCCTCCTTTTTTTGTAGGCTGACCGTGCGCACAGCCGAGTCTTTCTGCATGGGGGAGCCTGTGAGGAAGTAGGCGTGCAGCTGCCGACCGAAGCGGCTTAGCTTGCCAAGCACGCCGCGATTTGCGCGGGTGAGGGCGTTGTAGCCAAGCACGGCCGGAATGGCCACTGCAAGGCCGAATGCAGTCATGATGAGCGCTTCTCCCACTGGGCCGGCCACTTTGTCGATGCTCGCTTGGCCAGACACCCCGATGCCCACCAGTGCGTGGTATATACCCCATACCGTGCCAAACAGTCCAATGAATGGGGCTGTGGAGCCCACCGAGGCCAGGATGGACAGCCCTGATTGCAGTTTTTCAGCGGCCTCATCCATGGCGCCGCGCAGAGCCTCGTTCAGCCAATCTGCCAGGCTGATCTGGCCATGCAGGTCGTCTTTGTTGGTGGCGTGGTGGTTCACGGCCGCTTGCCCCTCGATGGCCATGTGGTGAAAGGGGTTGCCTGTGTCTTTGCCCAACACTTGCAAGCCTTCGGCAAAACTGTGGGTGTGCCAAAACTGGTCCACGGTGCCTACATTTTTGCGAAGCTTATACAGGCGAATGCTGCGTGTGATGATCACATACCAAGAGGCAATTGACATCACCAAAAGCATGATGGCCACGCCCTTGATTACCCAGTCTCCCTGCGCCCACATTGCGGCCAAGCCGTAAGGATTGTTTTCCATGTTTAAAACCTCATCGAATATTCAAGTGTAATGTTCAGTTGTTCAGCACAAAAGAGACCGGCTGCACGTACCAGAAGGGAATCGGCTTCTCACCTCGTTTGGCCGGCACATATTTCCAGGCTTTCACGGCTTGAAGTGCTGCATTGTCCAGGCGATCAAAGCCACTGGATTTGTTCAGTTTGATCTCGCCCACGCTGCCGTCGGGCAGGATGTACACATCCAACAATACTCGGCCCTGCTCCCCAAGGCGGCGGGAAAGAGCCGGGTACTGTGGTGCCGGGTTGTTGAGGTGGGCCGCATCGGTGCGCGGTGGGGTCACTGGGGCAGGGGCCTCAGGAGCAGGTTTGGCCTGTTGCACCGGCGCAGGTGGCGCAGGGGGTGACGGTTGCGCTGAGGGGGGCTCGGGCACAGGTTCTGGTTTGGGTTGCGAAATGGGCGCAGACTCAGCTTTGGCCACTGGTTTTGGCAGTGGCGCTGGTTTGGGTTGCGGCCTCGGAGCGGGTGGTGGAGGTGGTTCCGGTTTTGGTGGAGGTGGTGCCGGCTGAGGCTCTGGCGCCACCAAGACACCGATCACACTGGGGGGTGTGATGGAGGGCGGGGTTTCGGACAATTGCTGCACAGCCCACACCAAGCCCAAAACATGAGCGCCCACCACCGCCACAAGGGTTGCTGCATTGCCAAGCGTTTGCCCGGTTTTGGTGTTGTTCAAAGTTGGAACAGACATGGTATTCATGGTTGGGTTCGCTGCGCTTGCCGACAGAATCTTCTCAGATTCAAGCAATATTTGTGCACTCTGTTTTCGCAAATGAGAATTAATATCAATGAGAGTGTAGCAGGAAAAAGATGCACTGGCTTGCCTAGGCTGGCTGGTGCGGGAGGGTTCTTTTCAAACGAGGATGGCCCACTGTTGAGGATGCCAACTGTTGCGAAGTTAGGAGATGAGCAGCAGACCTGCGGCACCTCGGTTGAAAAGAAGTAAACGAGAAGTGTTATCATTATTGTTAATGTAAATGGAAAAATCAAGCATTTTTTATTGTCCGCGCCAGAAAAGGGTTTCCAAGGGCCCGGGGGAGAGAGTTACACTGAAGCACTCGAACAATAGGCAACAGGAGAAAGCTTCATGAAAGGGTCAAACAAAGTGATTGCGGCACTGAATGCGCAACTGAAAAACGAGCTCACTGCGATTAATCAGTACTTTTTGCATTCACGTATTTTTGGCAACTGGGGCTTGGATGTTCTGAAGAAAAAAGAATACGAAGAGTCCATCGGTGAGATGAAACACGCCGACAAATTGATTGAACGCATTTTGATGTTGGACGGCCTGCCCAATTTGCAAGATCTCGGCAAGTTGATGATTGGTGAGAACACCCGTGAGATTCTGGAGAGCGATCTGAAAATGGAAACGGCGGCTCAGGGTTGTATCAAAGATGGAATCATCACAGCCGAGGGGGAGAGGGACTTTGTGTCACGCGATTTGCTCAAAGAAATTCTGGAAGACACGGAAGAACATATCGATTGGCTGGAAACCCAGCTTGGTCTGATCGACCGCGTGGGACTGCAAAATTTTGAGCAGTCGATGATGGGCGTGGATGCCTGATCGCTCGATTGTGTCAAGCAAGGGCCGCCTGTGGGCGGCCTTTACTTTTTTGGGAGAGTAAAAAAAGCTTGATTTCAATAATGCGAATCATTATTATTCATCTTAAGTTCAATATTTCGCAGGGGCTTATTGTGATTGTCTGCATTTGCGCCAACGTCAGTGATCGTTCAATTTCCGAAGCCGTGCGGGCAGGTTGCTCCACTGTAGAAGACATCACCATGAAAACAGGCGCATGTTCAGGTTGTGGCCAATGCCGCATGCATTGCCAAAGCGAAATTGAAGCCCACAACACGCTGGTGCAGGTGAGTTCGCTGAGCCAGCAGCCGGCTTGACGGCCTGCAAACAATTCAATCAAAGGCCCGCCTGTGCGGGCCTTTTTACTATGCCGATGCTGGGCCTTGGGTGAGATAAAACATTTCGGGCGCTGTGTGCATCAAGAATTGCTGATGCGAAATATTCCATGCGTACGCACCAGCCATGGGAAAAACCACCAAGTCATTCAGTGCAAGACGATCAACGTACAGACCCGTGTGAAGTTTGTCCTTTGGGGTGCAAAGCTGTCCCACCAGGTTGACAACATCACGTTGCAGCACGGTTGGCCCCGCGCGATGGTGCACGAGCGCCGGGTGATCATGGTTTTGGGCTGAAGGAGTGCGGAAGTGGTGTGTGCCGCCCCGGCACACCGCGAACCACTGACCGTGGCTACGCTTGATGTCGATGACTTGCATGACGTAATAGCCGCAAAACGCAGTCACGTAGCGCCCGCATTCAAAGCGAATGGTTTTCTGGGAGTATCCGGATGTTTCGATGAGGGTGTGCAGCTGCTGGCAGAAAGACTCCCAATCAAACTGAGCGTCCACGTCTTTGTAATTCACCCCAATGCCCCCGCCCACATTCACAATGTTGACCTGAAGTCCGCATTGTCGCTCCCAGTGAGCCACCACTTTGAAGTAATGGCGAATCAGTTCTAGATGTTTGGTCACCGAGAGTTGATGAGACATGGAATGGAAATGAAACCCCTGAAACAAAATCCAGGGGGTGGACTGGATTAAGCGAATCGCTTCGGGCAAATCCGATTCGTCCATACCAAACGGACTTGCGCCACCCCCCATTTGCAGTTTGCTGCCTTCAATGCCTTGCAGATTTATATTCAGTCTCAAAAGCACAGGTTGTATGCGTTGGGTGCTTGCGCACTGGACAATCAGGCGTTGAAGTTCTGTGATGCTTTCCACATGCATGCACGCAACGCATTGCTCAAGGGCATAAGAAATGTCTGCGTTGGTCTTTCCGGGTCCCCCCATGAGTATTGGTTTATCAATTCCATTTGCCCGTAGGTGCGCGAGCTCACCGCTGGACGCGGCCTCAAACCCGTTGACATGGGGCAGTAGTGTGCGCAGCAGAGTTACATCTGGATTGGCTTTGATCGCATAAAACAACTCACAATTTCGCGGTAGTGCCTTTGACAATCGCTGTGCATGCGATGCGAGCGATGTGAGATCGTAGACGTAAGCGCACCATGGGTTGTGCTCGTCCACCGGACGTGAATCAAGAAAGTCAATCAGTGTGGTGTTCATATTGGGTGTGAAGCGGATGGTTCAAGGGGGTGTAATCGGCGTGTTTGTCTGCGTTTTTAAGCAGGCGCAATTTGAGGTTGTTTTTGGAGGCCAGTGGTGCACCGTTGAGCAGCGCCAAGAGTGCGTCAGGTTGATTCAAGCTCTCCAGTTGGGCGGTAAGCAAACTGCTCAAATTGTCCCAGGCTTGTTCCTCAAGACCTGGGTAAGCGCAACATGCATGCAAAATGATTTCTGCAATGTTGTTGACGAAGAGGCAGTAACTCACCCGGTTCCACCCTTTTTCTTGTGAGTAATGGACTGATTCGATTGCCCGTTTGCCCAAACCATGCATCCTGGAATCGGGCCAGTGTTGAGGCAAAAGTTTGGTGCCTTCCAGGTCACGAACCCACATTTGTTGTGGAAGATGATTTGCCAAGCCAAGCACTGTATTTTGCAGGTGAGGTTCAAGCACAATGCCGTGGTTAAAAAGAAGCGTAAGCACGGGTGGAACGAGTTGTTTGAAGTAGGCATTTAGCCACTCCAGCGCGAAAGATTGCTCATCTCGGCCTAGTGTTTGGGCACTTTTTGCAATCAATTGCCCCAAGGCACTTTGGCCGTCAATGGTCCATGCTGCAAGCGAGCCGCTGAGGTGTGGTGTGCAATCATCATCCTGGATTGGTTCCCTAAAAAGAATGCCGAAACATTCTTCCAGATGGATGATTTCATCCTGTGTGGTCAGTATGTCGGGATGAAAAAATTTCAACGTGCTGGCCGAGGGCTCGCGCAGCATTCGAAACCCCAGATGTGCATGTTCCACTTCTTGAAAATCCGCTTCAAGCAGTGCACTCATTCCCACAGCGCTTTCAAGTTCATAGTGGGCGTTTTTGCGTATGCAGTTGGTTAAGCGAACATGCACTGAAAACTTGAGAAAATGTGACAGGTTGGGGTGATAGACAGTTCTAACCGATGAGGTTGGCCAGACAGGCTTGCCCAGTTGACCCAAGTGGCTGATTAGCCCGGCCTTGCACGCGGCTTTGTACAGGGGGGATTCGAGAATATGCGTTACTTCCCAAGGGTGGCATGGGTAAAGCGTCGCATCACCCGTTAACACAGTGGCGGCATGGTGCACACAAGGTTGTCCCAGTTCCTGTCGGAGTGCCGATGCAACCTTGAACCAATGCAACTGAAATGAAGCGCCCACCTCTGGAGAGCATTTGAGCAGTACATCTGTGTGAACGCCCGCCCGGCTTTTGGGGCTGGGGTGAAATGGATGCCCCCAGAGCAGGCTTTGTTCGGTCAGTTGTAATGGATTTATGGATGCGATCGGTTGATGCTCGATAAAACGCTGCATGTTGAACATGCTGTTTTGGATTTGTGCGTGAAGCTCCTCGTTAAAAGGACTCCCACTGATTGCCGCCATGTGTTGTAACAAACGTTGAATCACCTCGTGAGCGGGTAAGATTCGCCAGGGCTTGCCAGCCTGTTTTTCGTAGATGGGGCTACTCAAATGAATTTGATTCAATGCCCCGCGAATGCTCGAACGGGTGGCCAACTTGCACAGCAAATGAGGCATGTCCATGCGCAGGCAGATTTCATTTTGAGCTTGTATTTGTAGTGATTTCGGAAAATCACCAACAGCGCTCCATTGGACCAGGCCGAGTGGCTCTGCGAATTCTCGGATGTAGCAGTTCATTAAGTGATTGAGTGTGGCTGTGGCGGCTTGGTGCTTTTGGATTAATTGTGCAATGTGTTGCTGGTGCATGGCGATGAATCCTTGCCGAGGGTCGATGTGAAATAAAGCAAGACCAGTGCTGCCATGAGGCTGCTGATGGCGCTGATCAAGAAGGGTGTTGAGAGTGAGGTGACAGGAATTGATAGACCAGCCAGCAAGCCCGCAAGCACGCCGGCCAGTTTGCCAATGCTATCTAGTCCGCCAAGCCATTGGCCGGCGTGTTGCCTGGGCAAAGATGCAGCCACCCATCGATGAAGTCCCTGATAGGTCAGCCACATGCCGATTCCCATGAGGACACGGGCGATGAGTATCGCAGTGGCATTCAGGATCCACCACTGAAGGCCTGCTGACAGCATCAAACTCAGCAAGCCCAGTTGTGCCTGACTCAACCACGGCATGTCCGGCGTTTTCAACAGGCTCTGTGCGATGAGGTACACAGCATGTGGAAGTACAAAAAGTAGCGCCATGGCTTGCAACGAGAATCCCGCTTGTTGGGAATATGGCAAGAAGTATGGAAACGTCACGACCATCGCAAGACTGAACAGGCCGTGCACGCCAATCATGATTGCTGGTGGGCAGTGTTTGCTTGTGTTGGTTTGGTGTGCCTCAACAGCAGGTAGGTCTTTGGGCAATGTGAAGGTTAACAAGGCACCGAGCAAGGGCAGCAGAGCCAACCCCAGGTAGATGCGCTGTAGCGGTTGCCCTTGTACAAACCACGCCAGCAACACGGGCGCACAAACGAGTGCCAACCTTGCACTGAATTGTGTCCAGTTGAGTTGACTGGCAAGTGTTTGGTTATTTTTGGTGCTTGCCAGATAGGCGTTGGCCGCAGACAGGGTGCCGCCCATCAAGCCTTGCACGGTGAGCGAGGCAAACAGCTGAAGCATGGTTTGTGATAAGCCCGCGGCAACGAATGCCATGGAGAGTCCAATCAAGGCCCGCGTGAGGGAAAGTCTTCGACCATGTCTGTCTGAAAATCGTCCCCACCAAGGTGCGCTGATGGCTGTGAGCAAAGTTGGCCATGCAAACAAAAAGCCAACCCAGGCGCTTTGATTGCTAGCGCCCATTTCTGTCAGCAGTTGTGGCAAATACACTGGCATGCCCAAGACAGTGAAAGCGCCCAGAAAGTGGCAGGTAAGCACGGTGGCAAGTATGCGATTCATGACAGATCCCTCAAGGGGTTTGGACCCGTCAAGCCGTAGAATTTGTTTACATCGGTGGCACCAGACTTTGATTTGCTCATCAGGCTTGCACTTTGCAGCAAGTACTTCACGGGATGTTGGCGGTCATACAACAACAGTTCGCGGGCAAGCGTGGTGTCGTGGCCTTCTTGTCTCAGTTCATCCAGAGTTGAACGGATTTGCCGATGTATTGCCTGCAAACCGGCATCCCATGAAAGGGCGCCACATCGATCGAGACCATCCAAGACTGCGAGCATATTGAGCTGAAGAATGATGGTGATGAACATGTGGGCCAGTGGTGTTTCATCGGCAACGCAAATCCGCTCGTCCTCAATTAGGGTTGTCGGCAAAGCGCAAGGTGGGGCGTTTCGACCAAATCGCGCTGGCCAAAGTCGAGCCGCGTCGTTGTCTTTCATTACCAAGGAAACAGGATGCTCGGCGCGCAGGCTTAACACCGAGTTTTGTTGGTTGGCCTCCAGTGCAATGCCGTACTGCACCCACAATCGAAGATGAACATGAATGAGGCTCTTGCAATAACTTGTCCACCATTCAGACAGATCCAGGTGGTGAAGCTCAAGCCAGGTGGCGATGTAAGGGCGACCATTTGGCATGGGGCTGCACAGCGAAGCCACCGTTGCGAGAGTCTCGGTGGCTTCCAATTCAGGGTATTGGCGCACCAGAAACGCAGTGTCGTTGCGTGTTTGGTAGCAAGCCGAAAATGATTCGTCGCAATGGCGGTATGTGCCTCCCAGCGCTGGATCGTTTTGCTCAATAAGGCGCAGGTTGTGCGCGAACCAATGCCCGTCTTGCAAGGTACTGGGTTTGATCATTCGAAGGTTTTTTTGACCCAATGTGGCCATGGGCATGGGCAATTTGATGTGGTGTGCCGGGTGATTAACCACCGCCACAGTGCGAACCGAGAGGGTGGGTTGCACCGCCAAATGGGCACGTGGGGCGGCAATCGCCTGTGGCAGACGCTCTAATAGTTGACAGTACATCGTGGGGTGCACCGGCAAGGCAATGTGACTGTGCTCTAAGTGCTTCGGCAAATCGAGAGTCTGCATGGTGGGCCACCAGCCGGGCGCGGCGCCGTTGAGGCGTAAGCCGTCGCGGGGCAATGCGATCCAGTTCAGTTGGAATTGGGGTGAAAACTCCGGGCAATACCGTTGGAGTTCCTCAGCGTCCAATCCAAATTTGGCACGTGCCGTGGGGTAATACGGGTGGTCAAGATAACTCGCAGCTTGGTCTGCGTGCAGCAGGCGTTGCGGCCAGCACCTGGGCCAACCCTGTTGGGTAAATTGCGGAGCATGGCGTAGGCGGGCCTGTCGGCATAGGGCACCATGCTCGATCGCCACATCCACCTCTTTGGCGTATTGCACAAATAGCGCATGGTCTTCTTCGGGAAGTCCCTCTGCCAGATTATTCAGCCAGTTGTGGGCACCTGATTGATCTATCCATGTGCCCTGTTTGAGTATTTGCCATTGAGGTGCTACGCACTGCCAGGGTTGCAAGTAGCGTGCTTGTGTCACCAACAATCGAATCGGCGTGGCCAGGTGCGAAACAAGCAGCCAGGCACAGCCTTGTTGCTCCTGTATCTTGCCATTTGACACTAAGTTGCGCACATCTTCCCGCAAGCAAGCATTGATCAGTCTGAGCGTGATTTGTTCTTCGATGTTGTGGCTCATACAATTCTCCATTGCGACTGTGCCAAGGCCTGCTTGTGTTTCTTAAGCATGTCCTCCTCACTGGAGCCAACGGCGGTGAACACACCGAGGTAGTCTTTGTTGGAGTGGCTGATTTGAATGTGATCCCCCAACTGCTTGAGCGCATGATAGTCCACATGCCGAAGATTCTCAGGCTTTGGGGCATCCACCAGGCGGCCAGCTTGTGAAGCAACGAGGTATTGGATTTTTGCATGCATTGGAAGAAGACTCGGTGTTGGCAGCGTTTCACCCAAATGGCATTGGAGGATACTTTTGAACCAACCTTGGGACACCAGACGATCAAGCAAAAATTCGCGGTTGTCGCCGATGCTCCTGTAATTGATCTCGACCAGCACGGGGCCTTGCTCCGTGACGATGAACTCGCTGTGGCATGCGCCCATAGAGACCCCAAAAGCACGGATGGTTGCCAGCATTTCCTGCCGCCAGCGTGATGTCATTGGGCCGTTCCAGCGTGCAGCCATTTCGACAAAGTGGGGCGGCTCCGAAAGGTCAACATCAAACCCACCAACCAAGTGAAGATTCTTGCTGTCCCCCAGCGTTTCGAGCGTTACCAGAGGTCCTTCCATGCACGCTTCAACAAGCACTGTTTGCCCGGGAGGCAAGGTGCTCACGTACTCACGCAGTGCAGACGCAGTTTCCAGCCGACATACATTCATGGAGGCCACGCCTTGCACTGGTTTAACCACAACCGGGTATGGCCAATCGGTACCGATAGCCTGACCACTGCTCAAGGTGGTGTGCCAAATGGATGGAAGGCCCAGGCGAGCCAATTGCTCACGCATGCGTTGCTTATTTTTGGCGTTGTAGCACGTCAACCAAGGCTTTGCCGGAGCGCCCATGGCTTGGGCCACTAGAGCCGTGGATGTTTGCAAGTGATCACTGTTGGAAAATACGGCTGCTGGAGAGATGCCGTGTTCGGTGAGCAAGTCAATGACAGCGATTGGATTGAATACATCGCATTCGAGAATCTCGATAGAGGGCAGGGCACATTCATGCGCAGCACCTTGATCGGTGATGATTATCGGTCGATATCCAAGCTCCAGGGCGGCGGGCAAAAAGCCTTCACAAACTGCACGGTGCACCACATGGGTGAGTATCACGAGGGTGGATTTCATGGTTTAACCCTTTGAAGAAGTTGAAGCGGTTTTGGCGTTGAGCTGTGCACGCAGGGCACGGCAAAAATGGCTGCGGTCTTCGCCGCATAGATAAATCGTTTTGCCTGAGCTTCGCCAGAACTCCCATTGCGTTTGATTGCGTGGGTTGGGGCAAAAGGGGACTTTGTAGCGTGAGCATGTGGCGTCCATGTACAACAATGCCTCCCACACCCTTGGGTGAAAAGGATCAGGCCCAACACCCAGATCCAGGGAGAGGTCCAGCGCACCCTCCATGACAAAGCTCACCAGTCCCGTTTCAAGCATGCTTGGCAGTTCGTCAAGACCTGTTTTGCTCTCGATCATGGGCACCAGCACAGCATGTTCAGCCACTCGTTGCATGTAATGTGCAAGAGGCAGCTCCCCGTACCCTGTGACGATTCCCCCTGTCATGCCACGTTGCCCGTTGGGCGGAAAATACATGGCTTGAGCAAGGGCCTGAATTTGCTCCGAACTCTCGGCCCTAGACAGAACAATTCCTTGGGCCCCCGCATCCATGACTTGTGCCAACCAATGGCGATCAATACCAGGTGTACGCACCAAGGGCAGGCATGAGCCACCTTGTAAAACCATGAGCGCTTGCCTCAGCTCCGAGGCGTCAGTAAGTGTGTGTTCGGTGTCCAGCACAATGAAGTCGAAACCACACCGCGCGATTAAGTCCACCACTGCGGTGTTGGGTATGGCGTTGAGCAAGCCCAGACTGGGATTGAAATCTGTGGCGTTTGGGAGGTGGTTGATTGAGAACATATAATAACAAAAACACGAATGAGACTCATTATTATTTAAATAGAAGCAAACCACAAGTCTTAGATCCGGTTCTGTCACTTCATTCCAAAAATAATCAAGGTTTTACACTGTGATTATCATATTGATGTTAAACGAAACGATAATGAGAACCGTTTTTATTCATATAAAATGGAGTTAGCCATGTCGTTCCCCGGATCCGTCCGACCTCTGTGTCTTTCAATCTCACTGTTGGGGCTGTCAGGTGTGTCTGTAGCGTATGCTCAAGAGCAGAGTCTTGCCCCTGTCACCGTGCAATCCGACTGGTTGGGGGCACCCACGGAGGCAAGCGTTAAAACCTACAGCGGTGCTCGCACGGTGCTTGATCGAGAAGATCTTGAGGAGAGTGGAGCGCTCAATCTTGAAGATGCGCTTCGTCGAGTGCCTGGTGTGCAGGTTCTCGATGAGACAGGCACAGGCATATTGCCCAACATTGGCGTGCGTGGCTTGAATCCGTTGCGCACAGAACGTCTTCAGGTCACGGTCGATGGCTATCCCATTGCGATCGGACCCTACACCAATGTGGGATTGTCGCTTTTTCCGGTGACTCTTCCAAGCCTTGAAGCCGTTGATCTGGTTCGCGGAGGTGCGGCCGTTCATTACGGTCCCAACAACGTGGGAGGCGTGCTTAATTTGGTGACCAAGCCCATCCCGGTTAAAACCACTCAGACTCTTAGGGAGCGTGTACAAATTTCGGAGCAAACGGGCAATGTGTTGACCGATACCTATTACCGCATTGGTGGTTTTGTGCGGGAAGACATTGGTTTGCAATTTCAGGCCAATGTGGTGGATGGCAAGGGCCAGCGAGATCGCTCCGACACCGAGGTTCGCAACTTCATTGTGGATGGTGAGTATTACTTGGACGCACGCAATGATTTTAAAGCGCAGTTGCAGTACTACGAGGTGAAGGCGGACCTGCCTGGAGCTTTGAGTCCTGCTGCGTATGAACAAAATCCAAATCAGTCGCAACGTCCTTTTGATGGCTTTGATGCTGACATGTGGCGAGCCACCTTCACGTGGAACCACAGTTTTTCGGATGACTTTAAGTTGAGCTGGCGCAATTTTGCACATCAGGCGGATAGGACGTTTTTCTTTAGCTCACCCATGGATCCTGCTTTGATGCCTACTGTGGTGAGCAATTCGCCTCGTATTTTTAGTGTTCACGGCACCGAGCCAAGATTCACGAAGCAGATTGGTAAGCACACCGTGATTGCTGGCGCACGTTTTGTAGAAGAGGACGTCCGCTTTGACGTGAACAACACGACGCTTGCAACCGGCGTAACGACGGCTGTGCGCCGCTGGGATTTTTCAACCAAGGCAACGGCATTCTATCTAAGCGACACCGTTGCAATGCTTAATGGTCGTTTGAAAGTAACGCCTGGTGTGCGTTATGAGGATGTGGAGACACGTTACAGGGACTTGAACACAGGCACTCAGTTTCAGAACAATCCTGATGAATGGTTGCCGGGTTTGACAGTAGGTTATCAGGCCACCGATTCGGTGTATGTGTTTGCCAATGCTCAGCGTTCGTTGGTCCCAGTGCAAACTGCACAGGTTACGCGTGGTGGGGATGTGGGCAACGAGACGGCAGAGAATTACGAGCTGGGCTCTCGGTGGCAGATCAATCCCAACACCAATGTGGCCGCCACGTTGTTCCGGGTGGATTACAAAGAGCAGATTGTGTTTGACACAGGCGCGTTCCGCAATTTGGGCGAAACGAAGCAGCAGGGTCTAGAGTTGGAGGGCCGCTGGTTGCCGAACAAGCAACTCGAGCTGGGCATGACGTACACCTACCTGGATACCGAGCAATTGTCGGGTGCAGACCGTGGGAAAGAGTTGCGCAATGCACCCAATCACCATGTTGGCGTTCAGGGCGTTTACAAAACCGGTGCCTGGAAGGCCAGTGCCAATGCCTTGTATGTGTCTGAAAGCTTCAGCGACTCAGCCAATACGGTCAATGAGACGGCCAACGGCAGTGCTGGTGAATTGCCAGCTTACACTCTCGTGAACATGCGTTTGGGAAGAGACATTGCCATGGGCAACGGCAAATCCATGAACCTTGGTTTTGGTATCAACAATGTGTTTGATGAGCAATATTTTTTCCGCGGTGTGGACGTGAGTACGATTGGCCGTGTGCCGGCACCCGGTCGCACCTTGTTGGTGGATTTGCAGTTGGACTTTTAAGGTCTTTGTCAGCGGGCACCGCGCAGCGCATTCACCTGTGCGGTGTTCACACCGGTGGCCTGGTTGCCCCATTGCTTGCGGATGTAGGTGACCACCGAGGCAATGTCGCTGTCGCTCAAGGCAGTGCGGTAAGGTGGCATGCCATATGGATGTGGGTTGGCGTAGGTGCTGGGTGAATAACCGCCATTGAGGACCGCGCGAATGACATTGATTGCGTTGGGTGCATTGACGCTTGAATTGCCCGCAAGCGCTGGAAACTTACCTGTTTCGCCTTTTCCGTCTTCTCCGTGGCATTGTG
Organism: Limnobacter sp.; assembly: GCA_036275215.1. GTDB lineage: Bacteria > Pseudomonadota > Gammaproteobacteria > Burkholderiales > Burkholderiaceae_B > Limnobacter. The sequence continues at coordinate 19,987 of DASUEF010000225.1, forward strand.
CACATTCGTTGTTGTAAATTTGCTCCCCCTTGCGCATCGCGGGTTGCAAACTTCGGTTTGCGAGTTCGGTTGTGGCTTTCTCTTCGGGTGCCTCAGCCGGCAGGCTTTTCAAGTACACGGCCATGGCAAGTAGATCCGCTTTTTCGATGTGTTGAAGGCTGTGCCGCACCACCTCTGCCATGGGGCCACTGCTGGCTGCGTGTTGGTTCACGCCACTTGTTAGATAATCCGTAATCTCAGTCTGTGTCCACTTGCCAAGGCTGTGTAAGGGGTGTTGGTTGAGCGCTGGTGCAAACCAATTCAGCACGGCGATTGTGCTGCCATTGAGGTGCGATTGCGCTTTGAGACCACCTAGGCGGGTGCGCGGTGTGTGGCAAGCAGCACAGTGCCCAGGGCCATTGATCAAGTATGCCCCGCGGTTCCACATGGCGGATTGTTCTGCTGCTGCCGTGAATTCGCCCGGAGTGAAGTACAGGGTGCGCCATACCCACAACAGATTGCGCTGGTTGTATGGAAAGCGCAGCGCAGGCGCTGGCGTGGATTGCTCCACAGCTTGTAATTTTTTTAGGTAAGCGAACAGGTCGTCCACCTCATTGCGGGGCATGCGGGTGTAATCGGTGTAGGGGAAAGCTGGGTACAGGTACTCACCATTTTTTGAGATGCCGTGGTGCATGGCCCTATAAAAATCGTCGGCTGACCACTTGCCCAGCCCGGTGCCTGGGTCGGGCGTGAGGTTGCTGCCGTAGACGCGGCCAAATGGTGTTTCTATCGCTCGACCGCCTGCATAGGGCTTGCCGCCTTCGCTGGTGTGGCAAGCCATGCAGTTTCCCAGACGTGCGAGGTAGGCACCCCGTTTTTCTTGGACAGTCAGGCTGGCCAGGGCGATCGGCTCTGGCGAGGTGTTTGCCTGAGTGGGCAGGGCTTGCCGGGTGTGCGTGCCGCATTCCAGCGGAAACTCAATGCTGTTGGCGGGGGCAGCTTTTGGATTGGCTGGCACAGGTTGGCCGGCCAGGTAAGCGCTGGCGGCATTGAGCTCAGCAGGGGTTAACGCCTTCACCAAATTGTGCATGCAATCGGGTGCAGCCGCTTGGCGCTGGCCATTGCGCCATTTACCCAATTGCGCATTCAGGTAATCCTTGGGCAGCCCGAGCAGCCCAGGGGTGTAGGGCTCCACGCCAGTGAGCTGTTGCCCGTGGCAGGCCACGCAGGCCGGCACCTGGCGATCTGGTAGACCTTTGTGCACCAGTTTTTTGCCAGCTTCAAGCTCCGCCTTACTCCCCGAGTTGCTGGCCGGCGCCGGGTAGGGCGGGTTTTGCGCAGCGAAGTGCTGAGCCATGTGCAGCAAGTAATCGTTGGAGAGGTGCTGCACAATGCTGTTCATGGCGGCGTGCTGCCTGCTGCCATCCCGAAATGCAATCAATTGGTTGTACAGATAGCCCGCTGGCTTGCCAGCAATACGCGGGTAATAGCCCTCAGCACTGGCCCGGCCTTGCTCCCCGTGGCAGGCCGTGCAGGCTTGTACGCGGGTGGCCATGTTGCCGGGGGTGTTTGTGTTGGCCACAGCGGGTGCAGGCAGTGCCAGCAGGGCGAGCAAAACAAGGAGGCTGTGGGCGCGGGTCATGGTACTGCGTGGTTGCAACTGGAGCCTGCATTATACGCCGTGCGTCGGCTGGGGCCTTGAATCAATTTGGCGAGAGTCGCCACGCCAGCAAGGCGGAGCCTAGCCCTGCTGCCATGACCCAAGTCACCAGACCAAATGCAGCACCCTCTGCAATGCCGAGCAGTGCAGCGCTTGTGCACAAGGCCACAGAGCCGCACCATCGGCGAAGCGGTTTGTGAGCCAGCCCCACGGCGGCCATGCGTTGTTGCCACTGGGTGTGCTTTGCATGCGCGTCTTGCGAGGTGGCCAGGCAAAGCAGGCCAAACAAAAGCAGTATCAGGCTGATTAAATGGAGTAGCAGGTTCATGTTGCGGTGTGCTGCGCAGCCTTTTTCAATTGATGCGCACTCCAAAAGCCCAGGGCTGCAAAAGCCAGCAGCAGCACATCAATCGTCATTGTGTTGCTGTCTTGCAGGTGCCACGCAGCCCAAAGTCCGCCGGTGTTGATTTGGTTGAACAGCATGGCAAGCAGGGCCAACCAGCCAAAGGCCAGCACGGGTGGGTGCCACAATCGCTTGCGATGCAGCTTGGCCTGGGATTGCAGGTGCTTCTGCAAGTGAGCTTGGCTCATAGACCACGCTATGCACACCAGCCAAACGCCGTAGAAAATCCAGGTTTCGATGTTTGCCCGCTGCGCCACCCAAGCGGGAAGCATTTGGTTGACCAGCAAAAATGCCATGCTTGCGATCATGATGCCCACAGTGCCACCCACGGCCAGGCCCTGCACCAGAACAAATCCAGGGTTTTTCTTCGCGCTGTGTTGCTGGCGGCGGCTTTCCAGCCAAAACAAAAACCCCGTGTGAATCATCACACAACCCAGTAAACCGCCGACAAAGAACAGGGCACGCAGCATGGCGTGATCAAACTGGATGAAGTGCAGGCCGTTGATCCAGTGCGTGAAACCCTTGATGGGTTTGACTTCGTGGGCATGCAGCACTTCGCCCGAATACAGCATCAGTGTGTCTGCGTGCGTGTTCATGCCCACCGAATACTTGGGGAACACCCGGCGCACTTCAAGGGTGGCATTCTCGTCACCCAGGTTGCGTAGGTTGATGGAATCCGCTTTGACCGAGTGCCCCAGGGCAAGGCTCCAGGCGGTCTCGCGTGCCGCTATCATGGCCGGAACCTGCTCAAGCGCTGCCCGCTGTTGCTCCATGTTCACATCCAAGCCGCTCGGGGGCAAATTGACAAAGCCGCTCATGGCCTTTTGGGAAGCGGTTTGGTCGCCAGCAAATACTGCGCTGGTGGCCCACGGGAAATAGATCGAAAAGAAAATCAGCAAACCGGTGAAGGTGATCAACAGGTGAAACGGCAGAGCGACCACGCTGCTCAGGTTGTGCAAATCGAGCAATTTGCGCACGCTGTGTTTGTTGGTTCGAAGCAGAAAAAACTCTGCAAGCAACTTGCGGTGTAACACCACGCCGCTGATGAGCAAAGCCAGCATGGCGACTCCGGCAATGCCAAGCAGAAAGTGGCCCACATTCTTCCAGCCCAAGTTGAATTTGTAATGGAATGGAAAGAAAAATCCCGTGCCGCCCAAGGTGTGCGTGTTGCTGATCAACAGGCCAGTGCGGTGGTCTGCCCAGTGCACTTGCATGGGTTGGCCTGGCTCGACAATCCGGATCTGCGTCAGTGGTTGTCGTGCGGTGGGCAAACGCAGGCGGATGTTGGTGGACTTGGGTGCAATGCTGTGCGCGGCGGTCAGCACGGTGGCCAGTTCCTCCAGGGTGAGCGTACAGCAGACGGTGGTGCTGCGGCGGGTGTCCGGGTGCATCCAACGGTCGAACTCTTTGTCGTACACCGTGAGGGTGCCCATCCAAAAGACGACAAACAGCAAAAAGCCCAACACCAGGCCGAACCAGGTGTGAAACCAGGCCATGCGTTGACGAAGGGCTGGTGTGTGTTTGACGCTCACCACAGCCTCCCAGTGTTGTGCAGAAGTACAAGGGTGCACGGCACACCCAGCCCCAACGCTTGAATCAGCAGCCATGGGAGGCTTTGGGTGCAGTACACCCAAAGCAGCCAACAGGGCCACAGCACATAACAAATCAGGAGCGCCAGCACCATGGACTCGGATTGAGCCATGCCGAGTCCCGCCAGGCCGATTCCCAGGGTGGCGGCCAGCAGGTTGGAGAGCAGCAAACCCCCTGGGAAGGCCATCAGCAACAACAGGGTGTGTTTACCGATGGCTTTGAACGCAAATTGTTTAGAAGCGATGGTTGGTTGTGAGTACAACATTGCGTGCTGTGCCGTAGAAGCAGCCGCCGCGCGCAGGGCATGTGGGCACATGCTCATGGTTGCCTTGGATGCAACAAGGCTGGCTGACGGGTTGATCGAAAAGCTATTTGGTCAGGATCAACTTGCCTTGGGCCGTGATGCGCAGACGGTACTGCATGGTGCCATGTTCAATCATGATCTCGCGTTGACCTGGTGGGAACAGCGCATCCGATTGCACCACCAGGGGTTGGGCAAGGCTTGCCACCGGGTCATCGCGCGTGGGCAATGTGAGCGGTGTGGATTGACATTGCATGATGGGGATACATCTTGATTGTTTGCATGGATGAAATTGTATTCGAAATAATCAATGATTGCAAATCATTCTCATTTGTATTAACGAAGTTTGCGTTACACTGCAAGGGTTGTGTACCCATGGATCGCATTGCTCATCATGTTGGAATTAAAACGCATTATTCAAGCAGGATTTTTTTTGATGTTGTTCGCAGCGCTCGCGTGGGGCGCACCACTTGCAATGGCGGCACCGACTGAACGCGCTGTGGTCAAAGGTTACGCAGACCTGGTGTATGCCAATTACAGCGACGCTGTGCAAGGCGCACAACGTTTGCAACAGGCCATTGAACGCCTGGTTAAATCCCCCAGTGCCAGCGGCTTGGAGGCTGCCAGAAAGGCTTGGTTGGATGCTCGCGAGGTGTACGGCCAAACTGAAGCATTTCGGTTTTATGGTGGCCCCATCGACGGCGAAGACGGACCGGAAGGGCAAATCAACGCATGGCCCATGGATGAATCGTATGTGGATTATGTGACGGGACAGCCCAACAGTGGCTTCATCAACAATCCCAAATTCAAGATTACCCGTGCAGCGCTCATTGAGAACAACGAGCGAGGTGGAGAGGAAAATATTGCAACAGGTTGGCATGCGATTGAGTTTTTGTTGTGGGGTCAAGATCTGAATGACAACGGCCCTGGGCAACGGCCTTACACAGATTATGTGAAAGGCAAAGGCGTGAATGCAGAGCGCCGCGGTGCGTACTTGCTTGAGGTGAGCCGGCTGTTGGTGGACGACTTGAAAAGCGTGACAGCGCAATGGGCGCCAGGCAAAGCGGGCAACTACCGTGCACAATTCGAGAAGCAGAGCACCGAATCCATTCGCAAAATGCTGGTGGGCTTGGGGTCTTTGTCCCGTGGCGAGTTGGCGGGGGAGCGGTTGGAGGTCGCCTTGTTCAGTCAGGATCAGGAAGATGAGCACTCCTGTTTTTCAGACAACACCCATCGCGATGCTGTGACCAATGCCCAAGGCATTTTGAATGTGTGGCAAGGTCGGTACAAGCGCACCAATGGTGAACTGCTCAAGGTGCCTGCCCTGCAGGAATTGGTGGCCACCAAGTCGCCCGAGATTGCCCAAAAAACCACGCAACAAATCCAGGCCTCGCTGAAGGCCGCAGAAACGATTCAGGCACCGTTTGATCGAGAAATTCTGGGCGGTGCTGATGCACCAGGGCCTCAAAGAATCAAGGCCACGGTGGACAGCCTGGCGCTACAAAGCAATCTGATTGTTGAGGCGGCCAGTGCGCTTGGTATTACACAGTTGACATTGACGATGCCATGAAAAAGTCCGCGCGAACAATCGGCCTCGCGATGTTGGGAGGCTTTGCATGGGCTGGTCTGTTGTGGGCCAACTCACATCAGGAAAGCGGCATGACCGCACACACCGCTGGCGATGTGACGGTGTTTGCCGATGGGCAAAATGCGTTTTCATTTCCAGCAGCCAACCTGCCCCATGCGGAGCGCACCCGTTTTGCGATTGGTAATTCGTTTTTTAAACGCAACTGGGTACAAGCCCCGGCATCCACCACGGCGCGCGATGGTCTCGGCCCCCATTTTATTGCCCGCTCCTGTGGTGGTTGCCACTTGCTGGATGGCCGTGGGCAGCCCCCGGCGATTTTGAACCGGCTCAATGAATCCCAGCCTGTGGATTTGCTGGTGCGCTTGTCCATCCCTGGGCAACACGACGGCAAGCATGGCGTGGTGCCTGAGCCCACTTATGGCGACCAATTGAACAACGCCGCGATTGATGGTGTGAAGCCAGAGGGGAAGATTCGCATTGAGGTGACAGAAATAAAAGGCCAATACCCCGACGGCACAACGTACACCTTGAACAAGCCAAGCTACAGCATCACCGATTTGGCCTACGGCCCTCTGCACCCAGACACGCGGATGAGTCCGCGTATTGCACCACAGGTGATCGGCCTTGGTTTGCTGGAGGCCATTCCTGAGGATGAGATTTTAAAGAACGCCAAAACACAGGCCCAACGCAAGGATGGCATTGCCGGTGTGCCCAACCGCGTGTGGGATGCCTATGCCCAAAGGGAGATGCTGGGTCGCTTCGGCTGGAAAGCCAATGTGGCCACCTTGGCGCACCAAACCGCGGGTGCTTTTTTAGGCGATATCGGGATTACATCGAGCATTTTCCCCACAGAGAATTGCACGCCTGCCCAGCCGGATTGTTTGGCGGCCCCCTCCGGTTCGGAGGGCCGTGAGCCCGAGTTGAGTGACCGCCTGTTCAACGAAATCGTGTTTTATCAAGCCGTGCTTGCTCCCCCGGCGCGTCGCAATGTGAATGATGCGCAGGTGTTGCGCGGTCAAAAACTGTTTGAAGCAGCTCAGTGCGCGGTGTGCCATCGGCCCTCGTACACGACTGGCAAAGTGCCATTCCCGGCGTTGAGCAGCAGGGCTCTGGAGGGGCAGACGATTTACCCCTACACGGATTTGCTGCTGCACGACATGGGGGAAGGGTTGGCAGATCACAGGCCTGATTTTCTGGCCAACGGCCGCCAATGGAAAACTCCGCCGCTGTGGGGCATTGGTCTGATTCACGAGGTGAACGGCCACAGGCGCTTGCTGCACGATGGGCGTGCCAATGGCGTAGAAGAGGCGATTCTCTGGCATGGTGGTGAGGCCGACGAGAGCCGCAATCGCTTCATGCAATACAGTGCGCAGGACCGAGCGGCGCTGATCAAGTTTGTGGAATCTTTGTAAACCATGGAGCAGCGTATGTCGGATTTCAAAGGCGGCGTGCTGCGTGCGTTGAGTTGGTTGGTGGTGATTGCTGCACTGTGGGGGTTCTGGATACTGGCTGAGGCAGCATCTGTTTCAGTCTCCTCTGCGCCATCCGAATCAGCCTTGCCCGAACGCACTGGCATGCTTTTCCCCTATTACGAGCCCGATGATCTGTTGGGCAGCGTGAGGCGTTTTCACTTTGAATCACATGGCCAAGCAGTGCACACCCATTTGCAGGCATTGAACGGCTCGTTGCAAGCTTATTGCCACGGCCAGGGCCCGCTTCGGGCCGTGCGCGAGCAATACCAAAAAGCCACCCTGGCGTGGTTGGGTTTGTCTGCTGTGGTGATGGGCCCCATGCTGCTCAACAACACGGTGCGGCAGGTGGATTTTCGCCCCTTGCGGGAAAACCTACTGAAGCGGGCCATTGCAAAGCAGCCGGAAGGGGCTCAAGAAATGGCGCTGATCGGCAGTCCAGCCAAAGGATTTCCAGCCCTGGAACACCTGCTGTTTGGCAACACCGCACCAGCGGGCAGCCCAGCATGCGCGTATGCCGTGCAAGTGGCGCAAGACCTCGACCGAACCTTTGCAGCGCTGGATTGGCAAGGGCAGAGCGCCCAGCCCAATGTTCAGCTTTATTTCAACCAGGTGTTGGGGGGTGTGCAACGCCTGGCATGGGAAGGCATGCAAAAGCCTTGGATGCAACATCAAGATTCAGGCGCGGAAGGCCCAATGACGTGGCCGCATGGCGGCGTAGGTCTGGCGGTGGCAGCCTGGAAAACCCAGTGGCAAAGCATTGAAAACCTGCTGGTGCTGCAGGGTGGATTTGTGCCGGATGCCCGCCATCAAACTGTGCCTCTGGAGGCCTTTTTACGTGGCTTGGGCAAAGTGGATTTGGCCGATGCTCTGTTGGCGGCATGCGTGCGGGTGGATGGCACCATGGCGGTCTTGGATGCCGAGAATCCTGCCAGTGTGAGCGCTGCCGCACAGGCTTTACAAGCACTCAAGGCGACCATGGAGACGCAGGTGGCCAAAGGTTTGAACGTGTCGATTCAGTTTTCCTCCTCAGATGGCGATTGAACACGCTTCTCTGCGACGGCGCTTTCTAAGGCAATGCGCTGCCTTGGGCATGGTTGCTCTAGCCCCCGCGCGGCTTGCATGGGCGGGCCAGGCGGGTGTGCACATGCTGGCTGCATGGCAGGTGCGCAATACCCAGCAGCACCAGGTGGGCATTGTGTTGCTCACCGACAAAGGCCCTCAGCCCACCCGCCATGTGGTGGATGTGCCCACGCGCCCCCATGGTTTGATGTGGTTGAATTCCGAGACCTGTGTGGTGATTGCACGCCGGCCGGGAGACTGGCTGATGCGCATCCACTGGCCAAGTGGCCAACATCAACGCGTGTGGCTGGGGGGCGAGCACCATTTGAATGGCCACGCCTTGCTGGCTCAAGACGGGCGCTGGCTCTACACCAGCGAGACCGATTTGGTCAGTGGCCAGGGAATGTTGGTGCAAAGGCATGCCCAAAGTTTAGGGATAGAGGCCGTGTGGCCCACCCTGGGGCAAGACCCGCACGAGATGATTGCATTGCCCGCTGGGGTGGCTGGATTAAAGCAACCTTGTGTGTTGGTGGCCAATGGGGGCATACCCTCCCACGCCGACATGGGGCGGACCAAGGTGAATTTGGAGGCCATGGATTCATCGTTGGTGGCCATGCACCCGCTTCACGGCGAGGTGTTGAGGCAGTGGACTGTGCAGGATAGGCGTTTGAGTTTGCGGCATTTGGCGTTGCACCAGCCAAGCAACACGGTGGGCATTGCCATGCAAGCCCAGCATCACGACGCGGCACAACGTCACGCGGCGCCTTTGCTTGCATTGCTGGATGCAAGCGGGTTGCGTGTGGTGGAAGGGACTGCCAATCGCAAAGGCTATGCAGGCGATGTGGCTGCCACGCTGGAGGGCTTTGCCATCAGTTGCACACTCAACGACTCTGTGTGCATCACCAACCCCCAAGGTCAGCTGCTTGAAGAGCAACACTGGCCCGAGGCCTGCGCCATTGCGGCACAAGATGCCCAGTGGTGGTTTGGGCACTCAAACAGCAAATGGCCTCTGCAGCTGGACAATCACTGGCTGCTTGCGCAGGTGTTGTGATGTCCTTTGCGGCTTAATGGGGCAAAGTCCAAGCCCGGATGGTTTGCCCGGGCGTGTAACCGAACAGCTTGTTGCCTCCAATGGCCACTGCAATGTACTGTCGGCCATTGACGCTGTAGCTCACGGCGGGTGCGTTGACCCCCGCCTCATTGCTGCTTCCCCACACGGGCTTGCCCGTGTGGGCATCCAGGGCAAAAAAGTTACCGTTGCCTTCCCCGCTGAATACCAAACCACTGGCTGTGCTGAGCACTCCGCCAATCAGGGGCTTGTCCACACGGTGTTGCCACAACACCTTGCCCGTGTCCAAGTGAATGGCAGAGAGCAGGCCGTAGCGTTCATTGTCTTCCAGCGGTGTCATGCTGGAGTAATTCAAATCGGGTTTGCCGTTTTTCCCGGCCAAGCTGTGCAATTGGTATTTGACAGGCCAATGGATCCCAGCCACAAACACCATGCGTCGGGACTCATCCAGTGCCACCGGAGACCAGTTGGAACCACCAATCACACCAGGGTAAATCACATTGCCCTCCCGCGTGGGCAATGTGAACATATTGTGTTGTGGAACGAAGGGTTCACTTTTGAAAATCAGATTGCCTGTGTCGCGGGCGTGGACGTAAAACCAGCCAGTCTTTCCCGCCTGCCCAACAGCAGCCACTTCATGGCCTTTGTGACGTGTGGTGAAAAGCACTGGTGGGCTGGCCACGTCGTAGCCCCACATGTCGTGCGGCACCTGCTGGTAGTGCCACCTCAGCTTGCCAGTGCGAGCATCCAGGGCCACCAGGCTCGTGGTGTACAGGTTGTCACCTGGGCGTGAAGAACCCTCCATTTGGGGCGAGGGGTTGCCTGTGCCAAAAAACAGAAGGCCGCGTTCCCGGTCAATCGCTGGTGTGCTCCAGGCCGAGCCTCCCCCAAATTGCCAGGCATCTGGGTAATTGGCTGCGTTGCGCCTTTCGGATGCGATATCGCGCGGCAGTTTTACACCGTCTGGTGTGCGCGTCACGTACTGGCCTTCCCAACCGGTGCTTGGCACGGTGTCAAATTTCCAGGCCAATGCACCTGTGTTGGCATCGTATGCGGCCATGAATCCTCGGCGACCGTAATTGCCTGCAATCCCCACCACGGCACCGAGCGGCGCGTTGGGGTCGGGCGAGTCCAGGTGGAGGCCATAACCCACCCCGGTGATTCCCACAATCACCTTGCCGTCAAACACCATGGGTGCCATGTTGATGCCAGCGCCGGATGCACCACTGACTTGCAACTGGCCGCCCTGTGTGTTCAGTTCTTGGCCCAGAGTGCTGGCGTCTTCTTGTACACCTTGTTCGCCTTGGGTCACATCCACATCCCAAATTTTTTGGCCGGTGGCTGCGTCCAATGCAATCAGCCGGGAGTCGACGGTGCCCAAGAACACTTTGCCGTCGCTCACCGCCACACCTCGGTTGGCTGGACCGCAGCACATCGGCCGGTCCTTTATCCGTTGGTGCGTGTAACGCCAAATGGGCTTGCCTGAATCGGCTGCAACCGCCACCACATGATTGAAGGGCAGAGAAACGTACATCACGCCATTGACCACAATTGGCGTGGCCTGAAAGCTCGATTCCACCCCGGTGTTGAAACTCCATGCCTCTTCAAGCCTATCCACATTGGACGGTGTGATCTGTGTTTGCGTGGTGTGACGTTGATGCAGCCAGTTGCCGCCAAACACTGGCCAGTCATGGTCTGCTGCCATGGCCCCTGGCATAAAGCAAAGTGCGCCTAGCGCAATCAGGCAAAAGCGATGGTGTGGTTGCATGGGGGTATGTAGAAGGGACAATACAATATTTCAAGCAATAATCAATCCAGTCCGGCTGTGTCATTTTGACGCAGTGCTTGACGCACGAACAAGTGTCGGGTTTTCCATGATGGTTTGTCACGAAAGTGTCATCCAAGCACGTGGTGCAAGCGTGTATATTTCGCCTACCGTTTAATTCTGTGCCGGTGTGCGATGAAACAGCAACTCGAATTGCTCAAAGAGATTGAACACAAGCTGGAAGAGCTGAGCAAAGACAAAGATTTCAAAGACAAAAAACCTTTGGAAGCCAAAGAGGTGAAGGGATTACGCCTGGTGGTGTCTTCTATTATCCGTAGAATGTCAGCGAGCAATTAAGGCAAGCTAGCGGTGCACTTGAAGATGACGTGCAATCACCAAGGCAAGCAAGTTGAACACAATCGCGATCAGACTGCACAGCCAAAAATTCTGTATCAAGCCCTCCGGGCTTCGGGCTATCAAGTGCCCGCCAATCAATGCAGCCAAGCCCATGGCGGCCGACTGCATTGAGGAGTTGAGTGTCATGAAGGTGCCGCGGTAGCCGGGGTTGGCCGCTGCGCTCACCAAGGCCATGCCAGGGATCATGCGACCGCTCACAAACACAAAAAACAGCGTGGTGATCACCAAGATGCCCCAGAGTGGCAAACCCGCCGACACCGTGATGAGCAACATGGGCAATACTGCAATGGTGGCCACACGTTGCAGCACTTTGAGTTTTCCAGCCCGGTCGCTCCATCGGCCGATGAACTGAGCGCTAAACAGTGTGGCCGCTCCTCCCACCAAGTAGATGATTGGAATTTGCGACGGCGAAACACCCGCATTGGTTTGCATGTAAATCGTGATGTACGGAATAATCGAAAACCCGGCAAAGATCAGGCTGAATGAAAAACAGAAAGCCACGAGGTGATTGCTTTCTTTGAGCACATTCACGATGCCTTGTAGCGCATGCGCGCCCTGATTGCGCGCCAAGTGGCCGTGCAGGGAGGGAATCACGAACCAGCCTGCAACTGCAAGCAACAGACTGAGCCCCGCAATGGCGAAGAAGGGCATATGCCAGTCGGCTTGCGATGCAATGTACAAGCCCAGCGGCACTCCCATCACTGTGGATACCGAAAAGGATGTCATCACAATGCCCATGGCCTTGCCTCGGCGTGCAAAGGGAATCACATCGGCCACAATGGTTTGTATCATGGCAGACAATATGCCGCCAAAGACGCCCGCAGCAATCCGTGCTGCCATTAGACTTTCGTAGGTGGGGGCCAGTCCGCAGGCCAGCGTGGCCAGCGCAAACAGCATGTACAGCCATAGCAGAAGTTTTCGCCGCTCAAATCGGTCAATGTAGGTGGAGGCCAGCAAGCCAGACAAACCCGCCGAGAATGTATAGGCCGATACCAGCAGACCAAATTGTGCATCGCTGATGGAAAACGCGCTGGTGAGCTGTGGGCCCAGTGGCATCATGATCATGAAGTCGAGAATGTGGGTGAACTGTATGCCTGCCAGGATCAACAGCAAAAAAAATTCTCGACGTGGGGGCAACAAGGGGGCCGCGTGGGCGTCTTGCATGGGTAACAACCTGCGGAAAAACCACTACCCCTCGAGTGTAACGGGTTTTAATGCCCCATCGCCTTGAGCGCGTAAATCCCGAGTGTGATGGTGGCAATCGACACCAGCGTGGTGAGTGCAATGATGTTGGCAGCCAGCCGACCATCGCCACCGGCTGCAACAGCCATCGCAAAACTTGCGGCTGCGGTTGGGCTGGCAAAAAACATCCACAACACCACCAGCTCTGGCCCGGCAAAGCCCAATGCCCATGCGGCTGCGCACGCCAACACTGGCAGTGCCGCTACTTTGATAAAACTCGATTGAATGGCAGCAGCGCCAGAAGCCTTAACACCTGCCAAAGACAATGTACCACCCACGCAAATAAGCGCCAGCGGCAATGTGAGACCTGCGAAATACTCTGCCGACTTGAGTAACCACTGGGGAATGTAAAGCCCCATGGCGCTGGCCAGCATTCCCAGGACCACTGCGATGATGAGTGGATTGCGAACCAACTCTTTGGCCACCACGGCGGGACTGAATTTGAGTGTCGGGCTGTAAATAGAAAGAATGAGAACTGACAGCACATTGAACAGCAAAATGGTGAAGCCGACCAGCACTCCACCCACCGACAAACCGTAGTCACCGTAGTAGCTTGCCACCAGCGCAAAACTCACCACCCCACAATTGCCCCGAAATGCGCCCTGCACGAACACACCCCGCTGCTCGCGCGGAATTGCATGGCTTGCCCACCACCAACTGGCTGCAAAGCCGATCAGCGTCGCCATACAAAAATAAAACACAAGCTTGGCATTGAAAGCACTTTGCAAATCTGCTTGCCATATGGAGAGAAAAAACAGCGTGGGCATGGTCGCTTTGTAAGTGAGCGTGGACGCAGTTTGAATGAATGAATCGTTGATCAGTTGAACGCGACGAAGCACCAGACCCATGAACACCATGGCAAACACGGGTGCAGTGACCCCTAGGATTTGGCTGAGAATATCGAGGTGGTTCATGCGGGCGTCGTGGGTGGTTGGTGGTGTTGGTGTGAGCGCGTCATTGTTTCATGGGTGTGGTTGACGTCAATTGTGGATGACCCTTCTGCTTGACTGCTTGCTTCCTCGCTTGCGCTTTGAAGCACACCGGGGCCATGTACCTTTGCGTGTTTGCTTGCTCCTCGAAGTCACCGGGGCCAAGCCCCTTGGCGACGGCCAATCTGTGATTCCCTCCCTGAGCCTGGCCTGGCCTGAACTGAGGCCCACCCTCCAAAAAAGACGTCGGGCTGGGCCTCTGCCCCGTTGGGTCACCGTTCATGCACGGCACGGTCGGGCAGATTGTCCTGAAGGTCGCTGCAGGGGCATTGGCTCCCGGCGGCTTCTGGGCGCAAGCGAGGCTGTGCAGGTGCTTGACGTAGCTCTGCGTGGCACTCAGCCTCTGCTCGGCCTCGGGCCAGTAGAGAGGCTCGGCCTGTGGCCAGCAAAGTGGCTCGGCCTAGGGCCAGCACTCACTGAATGCACTCGGCAATCGCCTTGCCCAAATCGGTGGTGTTGGCCTTGCCTCCCATGTCTGGTGTGCGCGGTCCTTCCACTAGCACGGTTTCGATGGCTTTTAGGATGGCATCGTGCGCTGATCTGTATTTCGGCGCTCCTTTGCCGATGGCATCCAGCATCATGGCCCCGGACCAAATCATCGCAATCGGGTTGGCAATGTTTTTGCCGTAAATGTCGGGTGCTGAGCCATGCACAGGTTCGAATAGGGAGGGAAATTCACCCTCAGGATTGAGGTTGCCCGACGGGGCAATGCCGATGGTGCCGGTGCACGCGGGCCCGAGGTCGGAGAGGATATCGCCAAACAGGTTGGAGGCCACTACCACATCAAAGCGCTCGGGGCTTAGTACGAAACGTGCAGCCAGGATGTCCACATGGTATTTGTCCCAATGCACCTCGGGGTATTGAAGCCCCATGGCTTCAACACGCTCGTCCCAATAGGGCATGCTGATGGCAATGCCGTTGGATTTGGTGGCCGAGGTGAGGTGTTTCTTCGGGCGGCTTTGGGCAAGTTCAAAGGCGTATTTCAAAATACGGTCGGTGCCTTTGCGGGTGAACACCGCCTCTTGCAGCACAGTTTCGCGGTCGGTGCCTTCAAACATTCGACCACCCACTGAGGAGTATTCACCTTCGGTGTTTTCGCGTACCACGTAAAAATCAATGTCGCCCACTTTTTTATTGGCCAGCGGGCAGGGGATGCCCGGCATTAGTCGCACTGGGCGCAGGTTCACGTATTGGTCGAATTCACGCCTGAATTTAAGCAGAGAGCCCCATAGGGAAATGTGGTCGGGCACCTTGTCTGGCCAGCCCACAGCACCAAAGTACAGTGCATCAAAATTCACAAGTTGTTCAAACCAGTTACTCGGCATCATCTGCCCATGCTGGAGGTAATAGTCACAGTGGGCCCAATCAAAGTGCGTGAATTCCAGATTCAGCTCATAGCGGCGTGCAGCGGCTTCCAGCACGCGCAGGCCCTCCGGGGTGACTTCTTTGCCAATGCCGTCGCCAGGAAGAACTGCAATTTTTTTTGTGCTCATGAAAGAATCCTGCTGTTGAAAAATTTGAGAGTGTATGAAGTGTATCGATCAATTGAATGGTTGATAATATTCATTAAAGTTGAATGAATGCTATTCAAATGGTTACGAATAATGCCAAACACCCCCTCACTGGAAGATTTGACCTTGCTGATTGCATTGAGCCGGTATGGCTCGATGTCGGCCTACGCACAATCGGTTGGGGTTAGCGCTGCCTATGTCAGCAAGCGACTTGCGCTGTTGGAGACACGCATGGGCGCCAGGCTTTTTCACCGCACCACGCGAAGTTTGTCGCTCACCGAGCTGGGCGAAACCTGCGTGGAGTGGGGTCAGCGTGTGCTCGACAGTGCGCAAGATTTGATGGATGCCATGTCTGCCGAGCGCTCTGTGCCGCAGGGTTTGTTGCGGGTGTGCTCGAGTACCGGGTACGGGCGCTCGCGCGTTGCGCCTGCCTTGTCTGCACTGGTGCGCAAGTACCCGCTTTTGGAGGTGCAACTGGAGCTGATGGATCGCCCGGTGGACATGGTCACGGAGGGTTTTCACTTGGACATACGGCTGGGTGCAGTACAAGAGCCTGGCTTGATCGCTCGACGCATCGCCGACAACAAGCGTATTTTGTGTGCAAGCCCAGCGTATTTGAAGAAGGCTGGGGTTTTAAAATCCCTCGACGATTTGCAACGGCATTCATGCTTGGTGATTCGGGAACGAGACCAGTTGCCTGGTCGTTGGATTTTGCAGGGCCCACAAGGGGAAGAGACCGTCCGCGTGAAGGGCATGCTCACCTCCAACAACGGTGAATCGGTGCGCCAGTGGATAGAAGATGGTCACGGCGTGGGCTTACGCAGCGCTTGGGATGTGGCGCCTCTGTTGCACAGCAAAAAGCTTCAGCAGGTGTTGCCTGCTTATTATCAGCAAGCCAATGTGTATGCGGTGTATCCGTCTCGACTGGCAAGCTCGGCCCGTTTGCGGGTGTGTGTCGAATTTTTGGCTCAGCATTTGCGGGGTGGCTGATTTAAAAATTCTGCAATGAATTGCAGAATTTTGTTGCGTTGCACACCCTTGTGTATTTTTGGCACACGCAAATGGGTGGCGCGTCAACAATCGGTCAGTTTGTTTAGGAAGATCTCGAGTGCGTGCACATCGCCCAATCGCTGAGCCGAATATCCCGCA
Source organism: Limnobacter sp. (assembly GCA_036275215.1). GTDB lineage: Bacteria > Pseudomonadota > Gammaproteobacteria > Burkholderiales > Burkholderiaceae_B > Limnobacter. Next base: position 36,181 of record DASUEF010000225.1, read on the forward strand.
GTGCCCTGTACGGTTGTTTTGACTTCGGTCGATTTCAGCCATGGTAATAAAACTTTGATGGCAGGGAAACTCAAATCATCGGTGTGCAACACCAAAAAATACTGCTCTTGTGACACATGCCGAAATTGCAAGCCATAGTGCGCTGCGGCTGCGCGTATGCCCAGGCCCAAATCACCATGGCCCGCGGCGATGGTACAAGCCACCGCCATGTGCGAGTTTTCTTCGTGGTAGTAACCGGGCAGGTCTTCTGGGCTTAAACACGCTTGTGAGATGAGGGCATTGAGTTGATGGTGGGTGGACGAGGCGGAGTTGCGGTTGACCAGCAATGCGCGCCTTCGTGCCACGTCGCCCAGGGTGGGTGGAGTCTCGCTGGGTCTGCTGATCCAGCCAATCTCACGCTCAAAGAGTTCAATCACCGAGAGGTTGGTACCACGCAACCAGCGTCGCATGATTTGATGCACGTGGGAATGGTCTTGCTGGCCCATGGGCAAATGGCAGCCCGCCACACGCACCTCCCCACGGTGCAGTGCTGACAGTGCGGCAATGCTGCCAGACCAGCGCAGTGAAACTTGCAATTGTTTATAGAGCGGCGTGTTCTGGAACAATTGTTGAAGCACGAGGTCATCGCTCATGGCCATGCTGATCCAGGGCTTGTTGGTGTCCGCATCTAGCCACTCGGCGTTGAGCTGCTCACCCACCGTGCCAAGTTCGGGGGCGATGCGTACATTGCCTTGCTCCACCATCCACAACAGTTTATGGCCAAACCGCGTAAGGCATGCGCCGGCGCGACCGTGCGTGGCCACCACTTCTTCGCCAATCAACTGGTTGTATTGCTGGATTTGCGCCCATAAGGTACGGTAAGAAACGCCCAAGGTTTTACATGCCAGGGATATGGAGCCCTGGGCTTGAATGGCCTGAAGGGTTTGCAGCAAGCGGTGATCCAGTTCAACGGTCTGACCGTCGTCGCGCTTCCAGCGTGCAGAGACTTTTAGGTTGAGCATTTGCGGACATAGGCACATCGATTGCTTGCATTCTGACAGATTTAGAAAAATCAGGAGACGGGTGATCATGAAGTTTTGCAGCAAGGCCGCTTTTGCGGCGCTGAGCCTGATGGCTTTCGTGCCTTTCCATGGATTGCCAGCGCAGGCGGCAACCGCCGAGCTGGGGGCTGTGCAAGGAGACCTCACCGGGGGAGATCCCTTGGGTTCTATGCAATGGCCCGACATGAAAAGCCAGTTTTTTGAAGCGAATGCTCAAACGGTGTTCGACAGTCGCATCAAGGTGTCGGTGCCTTTGTTTGCAGAGGACGCGATGAATGTGCCGGTGTCATTTGACGCGTCGGCGGTAGGCAAGGTCAAAAAAATTGTGGTGTTGGTGGATCGCAATCCCATTCGCAAGGTGCTGGAATTCATTCCAGAGCAAGCCAAGCCAGCGCTGAATTTCCGCTTTAAGCTGGAGCAAGCCAGCCCCATCCGTGTGGCGGCGCTCACCGACAAAGGGGTGTGGCATGTGGGCTATGCCTTCATTGAAGCGGCCGGTGGTGGCTGCACCGTGCCGGGTGCAACACGCGCCGATGGAAGCTGGCCCAAAACCCTGAACCGGGTGGCGGGCAAGGTGTTTGATGCCAACCAGTTGCGCAATGATGCGCGCCTACGCGTGCAAGTGTCCCACCCCATGGACACGGGTTTGGTGGCAGGTGTGCCTGCCTTCTACATCGAAGAAATGGTTCTGCGTGACAAAAACCAGAAAGTACTGGCCAAGCTCTACCCGTTTGAACCGGTCTCCGAGAATCCTCTGTTCTCGTTTGACTTTGACAAGAAACCAGTGGGTCCCATCTCACTGGTGGGGCGGGACAACAATGGCAATTTGATTGATGCAAAGGTGGGTCAATGAAGCGGATGTTCTGTTCAGCGGCCTTGCTGATGGCCACTGCCGGGGCCGTGCATGCCGAATTGCCCAACGTGGCCCAACCTACGCCCAACAAGGCTACGCTGGATTACGGCTTGAAGGCCACACGCATTGCCAATGGTTGGTATGTGATTGCAGGCGCCAATGACGACTTTAACCAAGCCAATGGTTGCAACATCATCAACACGGGTTTTTACATGGATGATACTGGGGTGTGGGTCATCAATACCGGCACGTCTCGCCTGTATGGCGAGCAACAAAAGGCACTGATCGACCGCATATCCAAAGGCAAGCCAATTGTCCAGGTGATTGCGCTTAACTTGCATCCGGATTACTTCATGGGTAACCAAGCCTATGCCAAAGAAACGCTGGCCGCCACCAAAGTGACGCTGGCCGGGATGAAGGCCGAGGGCAAAATGTATGAGGACAATCTGTATCGCCTGTGTGGTGATTGGATGAAATCCACAGAGGCTGTGCTGCCCCACCAAACCTTGCTTCCGTCTGGGTTGAGGCAGTTGGGCAATCGCCCAGTGCAAGTATTGGAATTGAAAGGGCACACCGACTCAGACCTGGTGGTGTTTGATCCCGAAACCCGCGTGATGTGGGCGGGCGGCTTGGTGTTTTACAAGCGGATCGTGACTACCCCGCACGCCAAACTCAAACCCTGGATTGAAAGCCTTAAAACCCTGAAAGCGCTCAAGCCCAAGGTCGTGGTGCCCAGCCATGGCCCGGTGAGTTGGGGCACCGAAGCAATTGACCAAACCCTGGACTACCTCACTTGGCTGGACAACCGTCTCACGGAAGCCGCCAATTCAGGTGCAGAGATGAATGATGTGATGCGACAAGGCGTACCTGATCGTTTTAAAGACTTTGCTGCGTACCCTGCGGAGTTTTATCGCAATGTGACCAACCTGTACCCCACTTACGAAAAAGCGGCGCTGGGTGGATTTTGATTGTGGATTTGATTGTGCCAGGTGTGTCAAAACGGGACATTTTGTGTGTTGCTGAGCAATTGCTCTGTTCATGTGTAACAAAACTGTCTCTTTTTACGGTGAGGCTGCGCCTCGCCTTGACCGGGGTGTGTCACGCCCCGATGCAGAATCATCGGGTTTTCCCTTGTGATTTTTAACGCATTGAAAATAAAAGAGAAAAAATTAAATTAGAAAAAGTATTCCAGTTGGCACGAAGCTTGCGCTAGCTGATTTCGGGTCGCCCCGACTCTGCAAACGAGGGGCGTAGAACCTCAAAGTAACGGATGAAGAGAGGAGAAACACAACATGCGCAAAACTCTGCTTAGCGCGATGGTAGCAACAGCACTGGCGGTTCCTGCAGTGGCTTCCGCCGCTGTGACAGACGCAATGATTCAAAAC
>DASUEF010000226.1:0-18968 GCA_036275215.1 Limnobacter sp.
CATTACCGGTGATACCCACATCCCCAGTGACTTGCAATATCTTGTTTTGCAAAATCCCATTGGTGGCTGTGCCCGTGGCACCGATCACCGTGGTGTCTGTGGTGCGGCCTAAAACGATCGTATTGCTCGTGCCAACAAGCGAATTGGCTCCTATCGCAGTGGCGTACGTCAATTGATCTATCCCAGAAATGTTGCTGCGGTAGCCTAAAAATGTATTGAATGTACCAGTGGTATTTGCCAAACCCGCTTGACTACCTAAGCCAACGTTATATCCCGCCGCAGTGTTAGTCAAAGCCTCGTTACCAATCGCTGTGTTGTGAGAACCACCATTCGGATAAAGCAATGTATTTCTGCCAAAGGCCGCATTGAAACTCCCGTTTCCAGAGTAATGGGCTTGATAACCCACTGCGGTGGAACCTGTGGGGGAGTGCGATGTCATTGCCTGATGTCCGATTGCAACATTTTGCGATCCTCCGTAATTAAAGTTTAAGGTGAGCGCACCAAGAGCAACGTTGCCACTACCGGTCGTGTTCCTTGCAAGTGCACCAACGCCCAAACGGACTCCCATAGAACCGGAAACCGCCGCGTTTACATCATCAAAATTCAGGTTAACAACACCAGATCTTCCATTGAATTTAGTGACACCCGCGTTTTCAATTGTGATGCTTCCGGAAGATTGCGTTACAGATACACCGTCTCCAGCAACAATATTGCCCACACTGAAACCTGAGCCATTGCCAATCAACAAGGCCCCGGGACCAGCTGCAGACCCATCCAGACCAGTGCCACCACGCGCCACACTCAATATGCCAGACGTCACAGCAGATGCGTTCAAATTGGTTAGTGCGCCTCCGTCACCTGCCAATGCCCCTGCTGTGAACGCGCCAGCAATGCTTAAATCTCCCGCCACAATTGCGTCGCCATTCAATGTGGTTGTCCCTGCCACGGTGAGATTGGCATTGGCGGTGATACTGCCAGTGAAAACGCTAGCTCCACCAACGTTCAGATCACCCACAATAGATGCGGCGCTTGCCTGAAACTCGGCGACTGTCACTTTTCCCGTGGTGTAGCTGATCGCACCCGTGCCGCTGGCAGGGTCGTCGCCAAACTTTTCATCCGCTTTGAGGGCCTGCCATGTGCCCGCCAAGTAACTGTAGAGCTGATTGTTTTCTTCAACAAGACGAACATCGCCTGCAACACCAGGCGTGGTGCTTAAGGCAGCCAGCGTGGGCACAGAAGATCTGAATTGCGAAAAGGACGCCTGTGGAGGTGCAACCACCACCATGTAGTCATCTCCCACTGCCAAGGAGGACACCAACGCATGGTCACAGTCTGTTTGCAGATTTCCATCCAGGCCGGGGGATATCACAGCAAACAATTTTTTGTTGGCAATCGATGCCCCGGCCAAGTAATTGCTGTCGCCAACGCTTGCGGTGTTGTCCCAAGCACAATAGCCCAGCATGCGCCCGCCGCCATCGAATTGAGGAAGATTATAGCCAAGCGGCACCGTGCCTACACCAGCGGGAAAGAATGAATCTGGTAGTCCCATGGGAGGCGCACGAAGAACATTTGTGCCACTCACCGCAGACACCTGACCCTGCAAACTTTGTTGAACTGAATTGACCGTGTTGCGAATGGTGAACTGCCGAACCAACTGGGTGACGACCATGGCTGTTGATGCGTTGTCTATGTTTGCGCGCACGCTAACAGCAGGCGTAACAGTCAACACAGGCACAAACAGCGCAAGAATCGCCAACCTGATCTTCGATAATCTGGGTGCTGAGAATCTACCATTGGTCGCCATAAAGCCTCTCTGCGATTTCCATTTATTAACCGAGAATCAAAAACTCAAGAACTGAGCCATCATGGGCAGAAGTATCCGGATACCGCCGATGCAAGCGCTCACGCACTGCGTCCGACCCACCGCCCAAGCGCAAACGAATACCGCCAGCCTCTGTGTGTTGATATATCCAAGGATCAAATCCTGGGGGTGGTGATGGCAAACGAACTCCATCACTGAGTTGGCTCAAAGTCAGCCCACCAGGAGCACCAGGGCAAACCACGGTGCTAAGATTGGCTCGACCATCGGCTGTGGCGGGTGCTGGGAATGCGCGTCGTGTTGGAAATAGGCCGTGATCGCCGTTCTCGTAAATAGCGGCGCAAAGTAAAATTTTGGCGCGAATGGATTCAATCTGAAGCGCGAGGTTATCCACCTCCGACTGTGTCTGGTTTGCCAGCCTCTGGTCGTAGTTAATTTTGGCAACGCCCACACCCACCATCGCCAATAGGGCGATTCCATACATCACATACGACGCGATATAGCCCGACTGGGCCCACAATGATCTGGAACAAATGACAATGCTTTTCATTGACTTTTCCACGGAATACGTCTTCTCTTGATTGGATTAACGACCGTTTGGAAAAATGCAATATCGCTCGTTGGAGTGAAGAAAAAGCCGACATCCACAGGACGTCGGCTTGATCGATGTTCAGCGATTGGTAGCCCCCCCAATGAAGGCCAGTTCGATTAGTTTTCTTGAACCACTTTGAAATAAACGTACTTTGAATCGCTGGTTTGAACGCAACCTTCAGGCCAACCAGTGGCGCCAGCCGATGCAGAAATACCACCATCCCCACCTCCAATCCATGCAGCCATGGCTGCCGTTGCGACGGGAATGGTGTTGCTGCCGTAAAGCAGTGTATTGACCCTGCCACAGACATCCTGGCGCAAACCGGGGAGCAACACCATGGGGTCTGCCGATGCAGTCGACAATGTATGACCGATGGTTGCTTTGTTCAAGTACCAGTGGCCCGCCACAGCAGCAGCGGGGGCCTTGATTGTGGAATCTTCACCCACAGCAAATGCCGAGGTTGGCATAATTTGTGGTGAGGCGTAACGCGCAGACGGATCGAACAGACCCTGCGATGCAGTGTTTGAAAAATCCAGGCGCGATTGCACAGAAGACGATCCAAAATCGCTGGAAAATCGTGCGACGCCATCCCTCAGATCACTGGCTTGTTTCAAAATCACCGAGGAATTAACCTTGGCCTGCTCAACATCGGTTTGTGAGGTTGGACTTCTGTTGGCCAAAGCAAACCCACCCAACACAGCCGTCATCAACGCGATTCCAAACAGCAAGGCGGCTTGGATAAAACCAGCTTGTAAACCCCGCGCTCTTCTATTCCAACTTTTGTTTAACTTCATCATGACCAACCCCTTTCATTCTCTCTCAGCACAATGTGATGCCTACACTCACCCCAATTCGACTTTGGCTTTTTTACGCGCCTGTTCAAGCTCTGCATTGAACTTTTGCATGGCCAAAGCCTGAACAATTTCCTGTTTCACCTCTTCCATGGTGGGCTTTTTCAACTGTCGCATGTCTTCGACCTTCAAGACCAATGATCCATTTCTCAGAGGTAGCACATCACTGAACTCACCCCGCTTCAATTTGGAAACCACGCGTCCAAGATTGTAGGGAAGCGCACCTGTGGCCGCATAGCCATCGCCTTGTTCAACAAGGGGCCTAAGCTGCGCCAATGCGTCCTTTTCGCCTTTTTTCATACTTTCTAAAACAGTGGCCGCATCGGCTGGACTTGCACCCAGGTAATACTGCACCTTCCATTGTTGAAAATCAGCATCACGAACATTGGAGTCGTAGTAGTTTTTGATCTGATCCTCAGTCACCTCTTTCCTGAGGGCCTCCATGCGTCGTGTTGTGTAAAGCGTGGCCAACACCTCTCTTTCTGCTGCACGCAACGCTGCCTCCGCCTCTAAGGCGTAGAGATCTCGTGCCAGCTCAGCTGCAAGAACCTTGTTGATGTAGCGATCGATCACAATGGCCTTGTCGACGCCGGATTGCATCAGGCCCATGATCTCCATTTCAGTGATTTCTGTCCCGTTGACCACAGCCAGGCGATGATCTTTGGAGGGAGAAACGGCTGCTGCATTGGCATCACCGATCGGCGATGTGTTGTTGGCCTGTGTGCCCCCCCAATTCATCCATGCCCCTGCACCGAGCACAGTCAAAACCAGGCATGCAGCACCAAGTGAAATTGCTCTTTTTTTTCCTTTCCAACCAATGTTCTCAGCGTGTTTAATTTCACCAACCATGTCACTCGAAGAACTGTATTCATTCATCATTGGCTCCTTTTAAACTCACTTGTACCCGCTCCACTTGCCCTTTCACCACAGCCTTGGATGCTTTGCCTTCGCAAGCCGCAAGGCAAAACTCCTCAGCGTGCCAAATCACATCTTTGGACAGCCCTTGAACACTATTCATCACGTACATAAAATCTCCGTAGTGGGCTGCATCAGTGATGCTGATGTACAAACCGTTGGGCTCCCCTCGTACCTCAACCTGAGCGCTCAACTTTGAAAGAACCTTTGCGTACTCTTCGTACATCTGCTTCCCGACTGGCTCTTTCTTGAGAATAAACTGCGGAAGATCTGCCTGTTGTCCTGTGGTTTTTTCAGCGGAAAGAACATTTTGAATCGATGAAACAGCAACAATCAGCATACTGACAGCACACATCATGATGAACACCGGTGCCAACCCGAGCAGCCGGGTAAACTCGGTGAGCCAAACAGCACTGTTGGATCTAAAATCGATTTTCATGATTTCCCTCCCTTACTGATCTTACGAACAACCAGCAAGCCCTCCATATCCCTGAGATCGGTGATGACATCACGCCCCAAGGAATCCAAGTAATCCTGGCTCACCCAACTGGGTAACACCAGCTCAAATTGCTCTTCAGACTCACCTTTGAGAGAGTAACTCTCGATCCACCCCCCCGATCGGATCACCGTTGCCGACACCTTTTGTACCCTGGCGATTTGTCTGGCCAAGGGCTGTTGGATACTTAATTTCTCGAGAGTTGCATTAAGATCATTTTGGACTGCACGCACACTCAAGTCTGGTTGGTTTTGTGCCTTTGAGTAAATGTTGAAAATGCTGGAGAGCAAGAATACGCAGGATGAAACCACCAGAACTGCAAGCGACGATTTCATAAAAATCGCATTAAAGCGTTCTGAAATTCCGTGCAAAGTTTGCGGGATACTTAACAGTGCACTTCCACCGTTGTGCTGCAGGTCGATGATTCTTAAATCCAAATCAATCAGGTAGTCCTTCAACACCTCTGGCTCATTACAGAGAAACTTGATATTCATCCCCTCGACAACCAAAGCGGCTGTGTAGTCTTGCCCGGTCAATTGATATATGGCATCGCCGACATGCAGGGCCTCCCCGGGCAACACCTCCGAGAAAGGGAGACGGAATCCTGGGGCGGAAGCCAGCCACCGGCTTTCGATGGCAAAGTAATACACAAAACCTGCCCGTTCGATGTAATGCATGTGGAGCTTTTGTGTACCAAGGATGGCATAGGCATGATTCATGACCACCCGCTGTGCGCTGCCGGACCCCACCGGCAAGCGACCCGCAATGAGGTTGGAATAGATGTTTTTAAAATCAAACTTTTCCATGGCTAACCTCCAGACAACACAACTTCGTTTTGCAAGTAGACCACCGCAAGACTAAACAGCACCGCAATCCCTGAGTAAGCCAGGGAGGCGATAAAAGCGATCACTGCAAACCGCCTTGCCGAGTTGTTTGCCCGCTCTTCACGGCTTTGCGAGATGGAAGAGAGGCACTCCGCCAGCTGCGCCTGGTCCTTGTGTGCACGAACCAACAATCGCTCACTGCTGTCCAGCAGAGGATGATTAAATGCAACCGCTGGCTGTTCACCAATTTCGCTGCGTTCCGTGATGGTTTGCCAAAACGCCGACACAGTGGGTGTGATGGTTCCTTTTCGGGCAATCTGCACAGCGTTTAAAAAGGCCACGCCACCTTGCAATAGGGAGCTCAAAACGCGCGTGGTTGCAGACATGCCCGATGAAATCAACAAATCCCCGATCACAGGTGCGCGCTCTAGAATGGCAAAAGCCTGTGCCCTTACTTTTTGATCCTGTGATAGAAGCATCAAAGTGAAGTAGAGCAGCACTAGGAAGAACAAAAAAGAAAACCACAACAGCCCGTTATTGACCCACTCTGCAAGCATGAGGGATTGCTGGTACTGCGCCACCTTTGCGGGATTCTCACTCACCAAGGGAGTTTTTTTCAGTTCTTCGATCAGGCCAAACCGCATACCAATCACGGTGGACACGGCCATGATTAAATCCAGCGCAGTCCATGTCACAGCGCCGAACATCAGCTTAAGCGTGGCAGAACCCTTTTCGTAAAAGCTGACCGCTGTCTCAAGCGCTTGACTTAGTTGGCCGGCTGCCTCACCCGCACTTAAAACCGCCAACGTTGAATCATCAAACCAACCCAGCAAGGTGATGGAAGGAACGAACCCAAACCCTTGCCGCAAGGCATTGAGTGCCTGATTCAATGCGACACGCGCCTCACCCAGTTCACCCAAAATGACCTGTTCAAGCGCTTTTTCTGGCGAAAGCCCAGATCGAACATTAAAAGCGAGGGCCTGTAGAAACTTTTGTTTATAGCTTCGCGTAATGCCCCTGCCAGCAAGCCGCGCCATGACACCCTTGGTCCGCATCTCGGACACGTCGAGCACCACCCCGCCACGATCAATCACCTGCTGAATAGCTTCTCGCTTGCGACTTGCTGTAATTACCAATTCATGGCGGAAATATCCCCCTAGGCGCTCGTCTGGGCGGGCAGTCGCGTCCAGCATCTGAGGCGCCAAATACTCAACACGGAAGTTTAAAATCGCCACGTTAAACCTCCACCACGCCAAGCGCCTGAAATACGCTGCTCAGGTCCACCAACCCTTGATCCATGAGGGTTTGAAGCGTCTCTACCCTGGTGGTTACCTCCACCCCGTTGTCAGGACGCAAATCAACTGGCAGTTCGATGGAATGTGACTTGAATGCACGAACGAATCGACTCCGCATGTGTTCGTCATTGGGGATATGAATGGTTTCATGCGCAGCCACCCGACCAGAGTAGCCCTGCCCTGAGCAGCGCGTACATCCAACCGCTCTTCTAAGACCTGCACGGGGTTGTAGCAGACCGCCAGTCAACCGTAGGCACTGAAGCGTTGCGAGCCCCATCTCCTGCTCGGTCAACGGCCTGGCACAACTGCACAATTTTCGAACCAATCGCTGGTGCACCACCATTCGTAGAAAATGCGCCAGAAGAAATTCGGAATCGAGTCGATGCGCCGGATCGATCATGGACAGAAAGCGTTCACTCACCTGAATCACACTGTTCGCATGGATTGTGGAGATGACCAAGTGGCCGCTCTCAGCAAACGCCAATGCTGCCCTTGCGGAGTCGGCATCTCGTATTTCACCAAAAATCAAAATATCTGGATCTTGACGAAGAATTGAACGCTCCAGCTCAAGCGCTTTTTGTTTGACCAGTGCTTGCAATTGGATTTGTTTGGCGAATGGGAGAATGTACTCAACAGGGTCCTCAACGGTGATGACATTCATGGTGTCCCGCCGAAATCCACATGCCAATGTGTACTGTGTGGTACTTTTGCCGGAGCCTGTTGCACCTGAGATGAACACAAGGCCACCGGTTTTACCCGTTTGGCCTGTGATGCCTCGAATCAGATTAATCATCGCTGGTTGGCCCGGGAATAACGCTTTCAGACTGGGCAACAACGAGGCATCCAATGCACGGAGCACCACCGACTCTCCGTCCACAAGGGGCTGTGTGGATATCCTGAAATCGACCACACGCCCCTCGTGCTCCACGGCAAGGCGACCATCCTGGGCTGTGCGGCTGTTGGACGCATCCATACCCGCCTCAATTTTTATTCGTGCAACCAGGGATTGCATTAACAACTCGGGCAGAAGGTGCGTTTGCCGAATGCTGGAATCAATTCGATAAGCAATCCATGCATCCGGGTCATGCTTGCGGCTCAGGTGGATGTCGCTGGCACGCAAGGTGAGTGCTTCTTTTAACACCGCATACACAAGTCCACGCAAACGCCCCGCATCAATTCCTTCTTGCTTGAGCATGGTGATTAAACCACTGACTGAACCCGACTGCTCAATTTGTTGCAACAGGTCTAAAACCTCTTGCCGGCTTGCAGGCGACACCCGAAGCATTGTGACCGGCACCCGGAGTAACTGAATAATTCTCTCTCTCTGCTTTGCGCTCAGAGGTTGTGCCGACTTGATGGTGAGCGTGCCTTGCGAATACTCCACGGGAACACAAGCAAAGCGGCGACAATACTCCAACGGAAGAATCGTCTGGAGCGTGAAATGATCACCAACAGAATTCGACTCACGGTTTGAACCGTCGCCGCTGAGGTCATCCAAATTCACGAATCTTGAGCGCAGCGCGAGACTACCGATTTCCGTCGAACGCCCCTCACTGCGAAGATGAATATGTTGCTGTCGCAACAAATTGAGCTGGTGCTCATCCAAGCCGACTTGCGTTAAATCAAGGTCTACCGTCTTCATGAAGAACCCCTGTTAAAAGCCGACGGACGTGCCAAATCCGGGTTGATTGAAGGGTTGACCACCAAAACCGCTGTTGAAGCCCGCACCTCCAAATGGATTGTTGTTGTTCAACCCGCCCTGACCTGGGTTTGCACTGAAGGTTCTGGTTTGTAGCTTTGGTACTAGATAATTGAAATCTTCAGTCTGAACAGACAGCAACTCCGAGGGATTCGGGATTTGGGCTTGGGCTGGAGAACTCGACTCCAAAGCTGCGAAGTACACGTTGATCCATACACCGGAGTCACTTAACCAATCTACAACCACGTCTTGCGCGCTGACCTTTGCACGCAAAGTGTATCCATTAACATTTTCTGTTCTATCGGATTGAAGACGCAACACGGCACTCGAGCGCTTGACGACCTGTGGAACCTGAACGGGCGGAGGCGCCGCTTCTCTTCCTGGATTGCTTGGTCCCTGTGGCACTGCATTAATGGCTGGTGATGAAGCAGTTGTGCTGTCGATTTTTCGCAAAACCACCGCCCCTTTCATCACTGCCGTGACCTGCATGTTGGCAAACAAAGCCAGCAATGGCGCTGGAACCACAGGTGAATTAAGTCGTTGTTGACTTAGATTGAAGTCCTCTTGGTTGATTTTTACAGACGCCTGTTTTCTGACGGCATCACCCTCCGGGGAGCCTGCCTGCGTGGCTGAAGCGGACTCACGTTCTGTGGTGGTGCCGGTTGACTCCGTGACTCTTGGTTGAGGCTTCACCAAGGGATTTGGAATGAGTTGTTGGGCCAATGAAGTATTGTTTTGGCCCAACAGCACGATACACAATGAAAAAGAAGCAAGTGCACGTCGATGAGGTGTCATGTCAGTTACTCCCGAAATTTTGCGGCATTGGCTGCCAACACCGTGGCTGAAACACCATGAACCGGACTGAGTGTGGTGGATAGCTTTAGGAAACCATCTCGGTGAGATCGAAGCAAAGTGGCCAGTTCGCCGGGAGTTTGCTCTGCGGTTGGGGAAGGTGCGACCTTGGCCTCCACAGGCGTTTCCCCGAAGTACAACAAGCGGGGGCGAATGGTCACCACAAGCTCTGTTTGTTTGGTGGCCTGAGATTTGCTCCAAATCCCCAAACCCTTTTGACTGTCATCTTCTGCCCTGGACACAGTGATTCCGCCAAGAAGAATCGTGTCCCCTGGTCGGCAGCGAACCTGAGTCTTGATTTCTCGATCAGCCACTTCGGGCAAATTCAGATCCACACCCAAGGCTGTGAATCGCTTCAATGCGAGCAGCTCGGTGATTGAAATATTGATCCGTGTGTAAATTGTTGCGTCATGCGCCTCCCCGGTGAGTGAGACCTCCAAACCGGTTCGCAAGTTTTGGGTATCTGCCGTGGATTGGGCAACACCATTAACAATCTGTGATCCAACCCGAGACACAAATGTGGTGGACTGGCCAACTCGGATATTGCCATTTGATCCGTTCATCAAACCGATTTTTGGTTGGCTCAAAGTTTTCACATCGCCTTGCGTCTTTAAAAAATCCACCAGAAAATTTGTAGAGAAGTTTTCTCCAAAAATCAGGGTTTCGATGCCAGTGGAAGAACGCGAAATCTGCGTCAAACGGTCAGCAACGCTGGATGCACCCGCAATGGGGGAGTCGGGTGCGCTGTTGAGCCCAGTGCCCGTTTTGTAGAGCTCCCATCGAATACCCATGTTCTCGCTGTCATTCAAATCCACTTGAAGAACATTCATGTCATAAACAATGAGTGAGCGTGTAGCCCTGGCCCGCTCTAGGTAATTTTGAATATCCAACAAAGCACGACGATTGGCTCGAAACACCAGGGATCGGTTGATCCGATCAAGGTAAACATCTTTCGCACCAAGGTACTGCATGGTGTTGGTCACGCCCGCCATGCTGTCCTCGTTTAGCACCGGAGGCATGGTCACCACAAACTGTTGCTCGGGCATGATTCGCAACACACCGGACTCCGTCATGCTCCAGAAAAATCCCATGATTTCACCGAGTTTGTTCATGACATCTGGAAGTGGTCCGCTGAGGTTATTCAGCGTAACCACGCCATAACGCGAGGCTGTGTCTGCCCCCCCTTCAAAACTCAGCGGAATGTTTGAGTTGGAAAATATGATTTGCAGCACATCAAACAAACCGCGTTCAGTCACAGACAAATTGCTAATCTGAGTTGCCGGCAGACGCCCCTCAGAGAATTGGGGGCGAACCCAAAATGTGTCGCTGGGCAAACGCTCAATGGGCAATGTGCGCTGGGCCAGACCTTGAGGATCAACACTGATGTCGGGTGCTTTTAGGGTCGACTTAAATTCAGCCTTGTTAGAAAATGGGTTCAAGCTGGAGCATGCGGACATGGCTGCAGCCAAAACCACGTAAACACCAATTTTACTGACATACAAAGCAGTGTTAAATGTTGAGTTGGTGTGCATGATTCCCTTCCACCCTGGTTACCCGTGATGGATTGAGTATCCGCAAGACGGACGGGTTAAACATCCCTCGAAGGAGTCAGCCAATCCACCCCACCAATCCGTGGTATCAAGTGCATTCAAACCACGTCAACAGGGAGAAATTTATGAAATCGACGTCATTCACAAAATTCATTCTTGGCACCTTCATGCTCTGTATGATGACTGCCAAGGCTGGTGCTGAGTCCACGCAGGTCACCCGGATGCACACGCAAGACATCACATCCAAAGTGGTCTACCACATCAACGATACGGACGCTCAAGCCTTGGGAGCCTTGCGCAACCTGCGCAATCATCTGGACGTGGCCCCCAAAACCAGCATCATCGTGGTGAGTCATGCAACTGGAGTAGATTTTTTGATGGAAGGCGCAAAGCATGAAAAAAGTGGCACAGCCTACGCACCACTGGTGAGCGCGCTCACGGCACGCGGTGTTCGGTTCGAGATCTGCGAGATCACCTTGAAAAACCGAAATTTAAAAAAGGAGCAATTCACACTGGATGCGGAGTTCACACCGTCCGGCGTTGTGCGAATTGCAGATTTACAAACTCAACAAGGATTTGCTTACATCAAACCTTGATTGATTAAGGCCTTGGAATGCATTTAGATCGCGGCAATCGTCTGGTTTCCCCCCTCACTGTGTTGTGGTGTGGGGCCTTTATTCTTTGTATCTCATTGGGTATTCGCCACTCATTCGGCCTGTTTTTGCAGCCGATGAGCCTGAGCAATGGCTGGGGGCGTGAGGTATTTGCTTTTTCCATTGCGTTGCAGAACCTGGTTTGGGGCATTGCGCAACCTTTTGTTGGGCGGATTGCCGATCGTTGGGGTGCAGGCAAGACCATGGCTGGCGGCGCGGTGTTGTACGTTATTGGTTTGTACGGCATGGGGCTATCGGCCTCGCCTGGACTACTGACTTTTAGCGCTGGTATTTTAATTGGCCTTGGATTAAGCGGTACCACCTTCCCGGTGGTGTTTGGCGCAATCAGCCGTGCCATGCCCGCTGAAAAACGCAGCATGGCCATGGGCATCTCAATGGCGTTGGGGTCTTTGGGGCAGTTTGCCTTTTTACCGGGCGGCCTGTTTTTAATTCATCAACTGGGATGGAGCAACACGCTCACCCTATTCGCGCTCTTGGCCGTTTTGATTGTGCCGCTGGCTTGGCGGTTGATAGAACCCAGTCCCCGACAAGATGGGGCAGTTCAGACCAGCGCGGCGCCAGAGCTTGGCATGTGGCGAACTTTGCAACTGGCCATTCAGCACCGGGCTTTTTTGATGCTCAGCCTGGGTTATTTTGTGTGTGGTTTTCAAATTCTTTTCATCAGTGTCCACCTGCCTAGTTACCTCCAAGACAGTGGGGTATCTGCCACCGTGGGGAGCAACGCGCTTGCCTTGATTGGTCTTTTCAACATCCTTGGCAGTTACCTGGCTGGTTTGTGGGGAGGTCAATTCAGAAAACCCATGTTACTGACGGGCATTTACAGTCTACGAGGGGTGCTGATTGTGGTGTTTGTGTTGGCCCCCCTTACACCGCTGACCGTGTATGCGTTTGCCGCATGCATGGGTGTTCTATGGCTTTCTACCGTGCCTTTAACCACGGGCACCGTGTCGTCTATGTTCGGCGTCAAGAATTTGTCTATGCTGGGTGGTTTGGTTTTTATGTTCCACCAAATTGGTGCCTTCGTGGGGGGGTGGTTGGGGGGAATGCTGTTTGATGCCACTGGCAGCTATACACTGGTGTGGTGGATTTGCGTGGCTTTAAGCGCAATCGCTGCTGCGGTAAACTGGCCCATCAAAGAACAGAGTGCAACCCAGAATGAACCCACCGCGCAAACCGCTTGAAAACCAGCAAACCACCTCGCCCCTGATGCCCCGCTGGGCGCAAGTGGCGCTGGTGGTGTTTGCGCTTCTGGTATTGTTGGGTTATGCCAGCCCTGACATGCGGGCCGTGTATGCTGCTGCGTGGGCAGCATGCTTCTAACATGTCAAGAAAAAAAACCAAACACCCAAGGGATTAAAAGCGCCCCAAGAATGCCATGCAAGCCCATGCCCAGGCTGGCATAGCGCCCGGCCTCTGGATGTACAGAAAACGCCCTCGCAGTGCCAATGCCATGCGCAGCCAAACCCATGGTAAAACCGCGCACCCACCAGCGCTTCATGCCCATGGCGTTGAATAACCATGTGCCCACTGCCGCACCCAATATCCCGGTGACAATTGCAAACAGTGCAGTGAGTGTGGGTGAGGCACCGATGCGTTCGCTCACCCCCATGGCAATGGGTGCGGTCACCGATTTGGCCCACAAACTTTGAACAATGTCCAAATTTGCGCCCAACAGGTGAGCCATGCCCAAAGCGCTGCCAATCGACAAGGCACCGCCCACCAACAAGGCCACACTGAGCAACACCAATGTGCGAATGGTTTGCCCTTTAACGGCTGTGAGCCCTTGGTAAATGGGCACCGCCAATGCCACCGTGGCCGTGCCCAGAAGAAAGTGAACAAACTGGGCACCTTCAAAATATTGTTGGTAGCTTAAACCCGTCAATTGCAGAAACGCCGCAAGCAATAACACGGCAATCAGCACCGGGTTGGTAAAAGGATGCTGCCCACTTTTTTTATAACACCACAAACCAATTTGATACGCCAACAAGGTTAAAAACAAAGCGCTAAGCGGGTTGCCACTGAGGTAAACCCAAATTTCAGGAAGCTCCAGAACGCGACGGGACGACTCACTCATTGTTGCTGCCCTCGCTGACTTCGCCTGGCATAAAACGAGCGGCCAGCTTGTCGAGCAAGAATGCCGTGCCCACCAAAGTAACCACAACACTGACCAGCAAGGTGATCAAAATGATTAAGCCGAACTCGGCCAATATTGGCCAAAAAACCACCACCCCCACCGCCGCGGGTACAAACAACAAACCCAGATTTGCTGTAAACACGTTCGCCGTGGATTGAATGTCTGCTGGCACTCCTCGATTGGCAAAGAAAAACGCCAACAAGGCGACCAGACCCAACACGGGCCCAGGGATGGAAGGGAATAAAGTGAAACTGAGCAACTCGCCCAAGGCTTGAAAAGCAAGAAGTATCGTCAAAGATTTAAGCATGTTGCAGTGTAGCGCCATGAATTTTTTATAGTCAACCTCAGAAAACCTGAGGCGTTAAAATAAAACTGATAGTTGACACTCCAAAAACATTCCAGGAAAAACATGATGAACACACTCAAACTCTCCGCAATTGCGTTGACCTTGTTCGCTGCGGGCTGTGCCAGCAACGGTGGTGGCCTATTTCAACAACCGCAGGCACCAGTGCAACCAGCTGCGGGCTCGCCAGTTGCTGTTGCAGGCTGCCCAGTTGCTCCAGAGCGCAAGGTTGACAACACCAAAACCATGATCGGCACCGCAGTGGGTGCAATTGGAGGTGCAATTGTTGGTAACTCGATTGACGGCAAGGACACCGTGCGAGGTGCCGCTCTGGGCGGACTGTTTGGTTACCTGGTGGGTAGCCAGATTGCAGTTCGGGAACAGCGCGATGGCTCCGTGATGCTGGATATTCCTGGCGCCGCTTTGTTTGATACCAACAAAACCGCCATCAAGCCTCAGTTCGCCGGCACGTTGGATCAAATCGCCGCCACCCTTCGCGACAACCCAAACACCATCGTGTGTGTGATTGGCTACACAGACAGCACGGGCAGTGACGAATACAACCAAGACCTTTCCGTGCGACGTGCGCAATCGGTGACAAGCTTTTTGGTAAGCAAAGGAATCGACGGAACCCGCTTAACGGCAGCCGGCTTGGGCAAGCGGTTTCCGGTGGCAAGCAACGACACTGAGTCTGGGCGCACCCAAAACCGACGCGTTGAAATGTATGTGCGCAATTGAAGTCTGGAGATAAAAAAACCCGGTTGATTGTTCAACCGGGTTTTTTGCTAATTGCCCGTCGGGCTTATGCCGCTGGTTTGTCTCGCAGTTCGCGTCGAAGAATTTTACCCACTGGTGTTTTGGGCAACTCGTCGCGGAATTCTACGAACGATGGGATTTTGTAACCAGTGAGATTTTGACGGCAGTGCGCAATCAAATCCTCCTTGGTGATGCTGGCGTCCTTTTTGACCACCACCAGCTTCACTTTCTCGCCGGTTACGGGATCGGGCACACCCACCACACCACATTCCAGCACACCGGGGTGCTGCGCAACAACGTCCTCAATTTCATTGGGGAATACATTGAAACCAGACACAATGATCATGTCTTTCTTGCGGTCTACAATTTTGAGAAAACCCTTCTCATCCATGATGCCAATGTCACCGGTGGCAAGCCAGCCATCTTTGTCGATGGTCTTGGCAGTTTCTTCGGGCCGGTTCAAGTAGCCCTTCATCACTTGGGGACCTTTCACGCAAATTTCGCCCACATCGCCAACACCACCCCACAAGCCGTTGTCCAGCTTCAACCGCACATCCGTGCCGGGAATGGGCATGCCCACGTTGCCACGGAATGCGGGTGGTTGCTCACCATGCAAAGGTGGCACGGTGACCACCGGCGAGGTCTCGGTCATACCAAAACCTTCGGAAATGGCGCAACCTGTCACTTTGTACCAGCGCTCAGCAATCGGCTGCTGCAACGCCATGCCACCCGACATGGTGAACTTGAGCTTGGAAAAATCGCGGGAACAGAATTCGGCGTTGTTCAGGAAAGCATTGAACAAGGTGTTCACGCCAGTGATCACATGGAACTCCTCTTTGCGCAGCACCTTCATCACGGTGTTCACATCCCGGGGGTTGGCAATCAAAATATTGCGTGCGCCGAACGTCATGAACAACATGCAGTTCACGGCCAGTGCGTAGATGTGATAGAGCGGCAGCATGGTGACCACGGTGATCGGGTCTTTGCCGATGGCCTCGCTCATCCAAGCCAGGCCCTGTTCCATGTTGCTCATGAGGTTGCGCTGCGTGAGCATGGCACCCTTGGACACCCCAGTGGTTCCCCCGGTGTATTGCAGCAGGGCCACATCATCAAGTGTTGGGCTTGGGGCTGTGAAGCTCACGCCTTTGCCAGCCGCCAGTGCCTTTTTGAGGGGCATGGCTTGGGGAAGGTTGTACGCGGGCACCAGCTTTTTGATTTTGCGCATCACGAAATTGATGATCAACCCCTTCAAGCCGCCCAACAAGTCACCAAGCTGGGTGATGACGATGTTCTTGACCTTGGTGCCCTCTAAAGCGTTTTGCAAGGTGTTGCCAAAGTTCTCAAACACCACAATGGTGGTGGCTGCGGAATCTTTGAGCTGATGGTTCAACTCGCGCACAGTGTACAGCGGGTTCACATTGGTCAAAGTGCAGCCAAGCTTCAGTGCACCCACGAAACACACCGGGAATTGCACACAGTTGGGCAGCATGATGGCGACCACGTCGCCGGCCTTCACGCCCACGCTTTTGAGGTAGCCGGCAAATTGGTCGGACATTTCGTCGACTTGGCGATAGCTAAACTCTGTGCCGGCAGACACAAAAGCAGGGCGATCGGCGTATTTCTTGAGACACTCGCTGACCAGTTGCAACATGCTGGTGTACCGAATGGGAGGCATGTCACCCGACACGCCCGGGGGGTAGTTCTTGGTCCAGTATCGGGACTCGAACAGCTCTTGGGCCTGCTTGCTCACAAAACCGTTGAACTGGTCTGGCGACACAGTTGGGGCGTCTTCGGGACGTGCTGACATGTGATGTATCTCCTGTAAACCGAGCCGATAGCAGTCAAGGAGTGCCATGTGAACTGGCGATGTGTTGTCTCCCCGGCCAAGCGCTTGAATGCTCGATATTTATTGGTGTTGTATAAGACTTCCGGCAACGCTAACGATAACACTCTTGCTGAGCTTTTGGTAAGAATCGCGTAAGTTAGCCCTGAGAATCGGCGAATTGAAGTGATTTATAGAAGTTTTACTCCAAAACAGCAAAATCTCTACCATCGTTATTGTTTCAATATTCCCCTGGCTTTTACTTCCGCGCGTGAGAGCACAGGCGTGACACAAGCATCCACCTGGCTAAAAACCGTTTCCCAATGCGCCAATGGCTGGCTGGCGATCCACTGGCGCACATCCGCCAACAACTGCTCTGCTGGGGGAGTACCCGGCATTGCACCCCGGCTCCAGTGAATATTCGCCCACTCCGGTTTGCCCATGGCCTGGCAAGCCAACTTCCAGAATTTGTGCTCCAAAGAGCCCACCGCCAAGTGACGACCATCGGCCGTTTTGTAGATGTTGTAACACGCAAGCCCACCGCTGAGCAGATCATTTTGATGCCTGGCAGGCTTGCCTGTGAGCATGATCCACATCTGCTCCATGCACTCCGGCATGATATTTTGCTTCCACAAATTGTGGGTCATGGAAATGTCTAGGAAGCTGCCCTTCCCGGTGCGCTGCGCTTTGAGCAATCCGGCCAAAATGGCTTGGACGGCGTACGCAGTGCCACCAAACAGATCACCAAACTGCACAGCCGGAACAGGGATTTCACCATCAACCGTTTGCAGGCCTTCTAGCACACCGCTAAGCGCCATGTAGTTGATGTCATGCCCCGCCTTTTCAGCCAATGCGCCTTTTTGCCCATAACCCGTGATGCAACACATGACCAACTTGGGGTTCAGCACGTTCAGGGTGTCGTAGCCGCATCCCATGTCGGCCATCACGCCCGGGCGAAAACCATCAATCAGCACATCGGCTTTGGCGGCATGGTCTTTTAATATTTGTATGCCCTCTGCTGTGCGGAAATCAGCGGTGACAATCTGCTTTTGGCTATTCAAGGCCTGATAAAGCATCGGCATACTTTTCGCATCGTCACCGTGCGGTGGCTCCAGCTTGATGACCGTGGCGCCCATTTGCTGGAGGATGAGGGAGGTGGCTGGGCCAGGGAGGTTGCGAGACAAATCGAGAACCTGAATGCCCTCGAGCAGGGTTGAATCGTGAATGGGTGTCATTTTAATCAAACGATTGGTTGAATATAAATATATTAGTCCGAATAAAAAAGCCGGGAAAGGCTCAAGCCCTTCCCGGCTTTTCGCATCGCATCAAAACCCGCGTCAAGCAACCACGCGCAACTTTTCCACTGGGGCCACTGCGCCGGCCGTGGGCACGTTCGGCACATTGGCGCATTCAAAGCCAGGGGCATAGGTCACAGAGCTGTCCCCGAAGAACTGCTGTGGGGTGAACTCATCCACCATGATGGCTTCCAGGCTCAAGCGGTTGGCACGATCGAGCAGCTTTTTGTCGGCTGCGGTGATGATGCCTTTGGCCAGAGCTGCCTGCGCCATGTCTTGCACGCTGCCTTTCTCGATCAACTTGGCGCGGCGCGCCTGCATGATCTTGATCTGCACCACTTCGGCCTCCTGCACGGCCATGAAGGCGGCCATGAGGCGCTTCACACCATGGGTTGCGGCCAGTGCTTCGTCGCTGTCCAGCTCGGCCAAGTCGATTTTTGGCAAAGGCAGATCGCCCAAAATGCGGGCAGATTGCGCATCGGTTTTGGTGATGGACTTGGCCACCACGGGCACCAGGCGATCGCGGCGAGCCCCCGTCAGCGGGCTCATGCGCAAGCCGAAGTAACCCACGGTGCGCATCCACTTGCCCAGCAAGTTGTTGCCAAAGTTGGCATAAATGGACTCGAATGCACGTTGCACTTTTTCCAGCGAATATTCCAAAGCGTACTGCACAATGGGCAGGTCCTCTTTGATCTCGCCTTCGGCCACGTAACGGCGCACGGTGGAGATGGCCAGCAGCTGCCAAGCCAGCGCATCGGCAAAGTGACCGGTGAGCTGTTGGCGGGCCTTCAGCTTGCCTCCCACGTTGATGAGCGCCATGTCGGTGAGGTAAGCGTAACGGGTGGAGGCCCATGCCAGCTTTTTGAGGTAAGGCGTTACGCCATCGATGCTGGGCACGCTGGCCATGGCGCCGCGCGTGGCGGTCATGCCGATGAGGCGCAAGGTGTTGCTCACCATGTGACCAATCCAACCCTTGAGCGCACCGCTGAAAGTGGCCAGGTCGTTGGCTTCCAACGCGTTGGCAATTTTGAATGCATAGGGGTGGCAACGC
>DASUEF010000227.1:0-1312 GCA_036275215.1 Limnobacter sp.
TGGCAAATTCAAGAGCCATGAGCTGAACATTTGCTACCCCGTGGCCTGGGGCAAAGAGGGCATTGAGGCGCGCATTGCCTCCCTGTGTGCCGAAGCCCGCGACGCCGTCAAAAACGGTGCGAACATCCTGATCATCACCGACCGCCACATGAACCGCGAGCATGTCGCCATTCCAGCTTTGCTGGCCTTGTCTGCCATTCACCAGCATTTGGTGAAAGTGGGCTTGCGCACCAGCACTGGCCTGGTGGTTGAAACGGGTTCTGCCCGTGAGGTGCATCACTTTGCGCTGTTGGCAGGTTACGGTGCAGAGGCCGTGCACCCCTACCTGGCCATGGAAACCATTGCCGACATGAGCCAAGGTTTGCCTGGCGATCTTAGCCCAGAAAAAGCGGTGTACAACTACATCAAGGCAGTGGGCAAAGGCCTCATGAAGGTGATGTCCAAGATGGGCATTTCCACCTACATGAGCTACACCGGCGCGCAAATTTTTGAAGCTGTTGGTCTGAATCAAGCGTTTGTAGACGCGTACTTTGGCGGCACCCCCACCAAAGTGGAAGGCATTGGTGTGTTTGAAGTGGCTGACGAGGCCATCCGCATTCACCAAGCCGCTTTCAGCCCCGACCCCGTGTTGGCTGGCGCACTAGATGCCGGCGGCGAGTACGCCTGGCGCACCCGTGGTGAAGAGCACATGTGGACCCCCGATGCGATTGCCAAATTGCAGCACTCCACACGCAGCGGCACCTACAACACTTACAAGGAATACGCTCAAATCATCAACGACCAAAGCAAGCGTCACATGACCTTGCGCGGCTTGTTTGAGTTCAAGATCGATCCCGCCAAAGCCATCCCCATCGAAGAAGTGGAATCGGCAGCAGAGATCGTCAAACGTTTTGCAACCGGCGCCATGTCTTTGGGTTCCATCTCCACCGAGGCACATGCCACGCTGGCAGTGGCCATGAACCGCATTGGCGGCAAGAGCAACACCGGTGAGGGTGGCGAGGACGAGAAGCGCTACCGCGCCGAGCTGCGCGCTGGCCTGGACAAGTTTGGCCCCGGCAACGGCCCCATTGGCGAAGGCGCAAGCCTGAAGAGCGAACTGGGCGATGTGGTGGTGGCAGACTTCCCCTTGAAGAAGGGCGACAGCCTGCGTTCACGCATCAAGCAAGTGGCCTCGGGCCGCTTTGGTGTGACCGCCGAGTACCTCACCTCCGCCGATCAAATTCAGATCAAGATGGCGCAGGGCGCCAAGCCCGGTGAGGGCGGCCAGTTGCCTGGTGGCAAGGTTTCGGAGTACATCGGCAAGCTGCGTTAC
>DASUEF010000228.1:0-3740 GCA_036275215.1 Limnobacter sp.
GTTTGTGGATGCCGCCTATGCTGCCACCCCTCAATACCAGGCATTTTGGGAAAGCCTGGGCCGTGGGCAGTTCGAGTCAGGTGAATACAAGCGGGTGGCCAAAGGTGGGCGGGAAGTGTGGATTCAAGCCACCTACAACCCAATTTACGATCCACGCGGCAACCTGGTCAAGGTCGTGAAGTTTGCCAGCGACGTGACCCAAAGCAAGCTGAAAAATTCGGAGTTTGAAGCCAAGGTCGAAGCCATTAACCTGGGGCAGGCCGTGATTGAATTCGATCTCGACGGCCATGTGTTAACAGCCAACCGGAACTTCCTCAATGCCATGGGTTACACCTCGCGTGAAATTCAGGGTCAGCATCACAGTATTTTCTGCACACTCGAATACACGCAAAGCGAGGAGTATCGGGACTTCTGGCTCAAGTTGAACGAAGGAAAATTTGTGAGTGGCCGCTTTCACCGCGTGGGCAAATTCAACCGCGATGTGTGGATTCAGGCCACGTACAACCCGATTCTGGACTTGAACGGCAATGTGGTCAAAGTGGTGAAGTACGCCTACGACGTGACCAAAGAGGTGATGCTGGAACAGGGGATCAACAAAAAGTCGGGCGAAATGCGGGAACGTGTGTCCAAGCTGGTCGAGAGCATCACCGACATTTCGGGCAACTCAGCCACTGCAACGCAATTGGCCGAGAAAGGACTGGAAGCTGCCCATCAGGGAAGCAGGGATCTAAAGCGATCCATCGCTGCAATTCATGCCATCCAGAACAGCTCGAGCAAAGTGTCGGAAATTGTGCGAGTCATCGGCGACATTGCCAACCAGACCAACTTGCTGGCATTCAATGCGGCAATCGAAGCCGCACGCGCCGGGCAACACGGCGTTGGGTTTTCAGTGGTGGCGGCCGAAGTGCGCAAGCTGGCCGAGAGCAGCTCAAGCGCAGCTCGCGAAATTGCGACACTGATTGAAGAATCGGTTGCGCAGGTCGAAGAAGGGGTCGAGGTGAGCCAAAACGCTGCCCAAAGCTTTGAAGGAATCTTGAGCAGTGTGACGGAAACGGGCGAGAGCGTGAAGCAAATTACCAGCTCGGCAGAACAGCAGCGCGATCTGGCCATTGCCGTGAACCGCCTGATTGAAGAGCTCACTGGTGGCCTTGAAAAACACACGGGCAGCAAAACCGCATGAATGACCTAAGCCAATACGAACAGGGCTTTGGTTCATTTCGAATTGGTGAAATGACCTTGGCGCTGCCCATGAAATCGGTCAGGGAAGTGGTGCCATTTCACCCTTTGATGGCACTGCCCTGCCCACAGCCCTGGATCAAGGGTGGCTTGAATTTGCGCGGCGTGACCATTCCTGTACTCGACCTGGAATGTTTGCTGAATCGGCCCGGACACCAGTACACGCCGGGCTGTATTTTGCTGATCGCCCATGAAAATCATTTGCTGGGCCTGATCGCCGACCAGGTCAAAGCCTTGTTCTTTGCGAACCCGGGTGCCATGCACATGGTCAGCTCAGCAGACGCCGTAGGCAGCATTTTTGCAGGCAGCCTGATGAACAGCGAATTGAACCAACTGGTTCAGGTGCTTTCAACACAAGCCTTGTTTGACCTGCCCGGGCTGCCCAAAGCCGAGGACCCGGAACCGCATCGCCAATCGCTTGAATTGCAAACTTCGAACGAAGACACCGCCCTGAACACCCGCACACCGCTGATGTTGATGCAAAGCATGTCGACCTTGTTTGCGGTGAACCCGAAGGACATTGAAACCACCGTGGTCAACCCTGTGCTGTTGCCCAGTGAATACGCAGGCGGGTTCTACAAGGGCAACCTGGATTACAGGGAGCAAACCATTCCGGCGATTGACCTGGCGAGTTATCTTGGCATTGGTACGTACAAGCAACTGCAACATGCTGCGCAGCAGGCCTTTGTCATACGAATCGATGGAAACCCGCTTGCCTTGCTGATCGATCGGGTTCTGGACATTGTTCATGTACCACACAACTCAGTCATTCCACTGCCTGGCTTTGGCCTGCCCAAAGCAGCGCAACTTGAAGGTGCTCTGCCCTGCACCACGTTTCCAAAAGAGGATCCACATTCACAACGTGGCCCGCAATATTTTGTGTTGTCTTGCCAGCGAATCAGCGAAGACCAGGAGTTGATTGAACTGGCCTGCATTTTGGCCAAGGCCAGTGCAAGCGCACAACTGGATGCCAAAAACCAGCAAGGCAAAGCAACGCGTGGCCTGGACCGCTTGATGGTGTATCGATTGGGTGCCGAGTTTTCTACACCGATTGAGCAAGTGCGGGAGGTACTTCCCTATCGGGCAGACATTGAGATTTTTGAACGCGGTAATTCCATGCTGGGCATGCTGACCCACCGCAATGAATCCATTCCGGTTTTTGACCTGGCGCAGTGGCTGGGTGCAGAACGCCAAAGCCTTGATCATGAATCCAGCATTTTGGTAGTGAATGCGCATGGCGCCAGCGTCGGCTTTGCCGTGACCTCCCTGACCGCGATTGAAAATGCGCAGTGGGAGCCGAATGTACCCGTGTTGGGCGAGCAAAGGCAATTGCTGCACGGTCAGTTAAAAACCATGCAACGGCTTGCACAAATTGGAGAAAACAAACACCAGCGCATGGTGGAGGTGATCGATTTGCAACAGCAAGTGCTGTTGATTCTCGATCAGTTTGGTTTGGCTGTACCTACTGCGATTGAGGCTGTTGCTGCACCTGTTGTTGATCCGATAGGGCATTCTCAGCACGCAGCGAATTGAACTCCTTCACGAATTCATCGAAGCGGTCTTGCTCGATCGCTTCGCGCATTTCCCGCATCAATTCAAGGTAGTAATGCAGATTGTGCATGGTGTTCAACTGCGCACCCAAAATTTCTTTGCTGCGGTCCAGGTGGTGTAGGTACGCGCGTGAGAAATTTTTGCAGGTGTAGCAACTGCAGGTGGCATCAAGCGGGCTTTCATCGTTGCGAAATTTCGCGTTGCGAATTCGAATGTCGCCCGTGCGCGTGAACAGCCAGCCGTTGCGTGCATTGCGGGTTGGCATCACGCAGTCAAACATGTCAATGCCCTGCCCCACCGCATTCACCAGGTCTTCGGGAGTACCCACACCCATCAAATAGCGGGGCTTGTGTTGCGGCAACTTCGGCGCGGTGTGCGCCAAAATACGCTGCATGTCATCTTTGGGCTCACCCACTGACAGGCCACCAATGGCGTACCCGTCAAAACCAATTTCTTCCAGGCCCTGTAGTGAAATATCGCGCAGGTCTTCATACATGCCGCCCTGTACAATACCGAACAAGCCGTTGTTGTTGCCCAATGCATCGAAGGAGTCACGGGAACGGCGTGCCCAACGCATGGACATTTCCATGGACAGGCGTGCCTCAGTGTGCGTGGCCGGGTAAGGTGTGCATTCGTCAAAAATCATGACGATGTCAGAATTCAGCACGGTTTGAATGCGCATGCTTTCCTCCGGGGTGAGGAACAACTTGTCGCCATTCACAGGGCTGCGAAAATGAACACCCTCTTCCTTGATTTTCCGCATGGCCCCCAGGCTGAACACCTGAAAGCCGCCTGAGTCGGTCAAAATCGGGCCTTTCCAGCCCATAAACTGGTGCAGACCACCAAATTTTTCCATGATGTCCAGACCAGGCCGCATCCACAAATGGAAGGTGTTGCCCAGAATGATTTGCGCCTGGATTTCAGTCAGGTCGCGCGGCGTCATGCCCTTCACA
>DASUEF010000229.1:0-18165 GCA_036275215.1 Limnobacter sp.
TGACGAGCCATGGGTGGCCTTAAGTGGACAAGCCCGGCACGGTGAGCCGTTGATGCTCTTTCATGGCGTACCGGTCGGTCATGCCGGCAATGTAATCGGCAATCGCCCTAGGAATGTCGGCCTCGGCCCGGCGATAAAACTGAGGGGGCAACAGGCGCGGGTCGCTCATAAATATTCCAAACAACTCTTGCACCACACGCCGAGCCTTCAAGGTGGCACGCAACACCTGGTAGTGCTGGTACAGGTCTTTGCGCAAAAATACTTTGAGTGCGTGATTCAACTCCCGCATTTCATCGCTGAAACCAATCAAGGGGGACGCAAGCTGCACGTCGGCCACGGTTTGCGGCTTGGCTTGGGCAATTCGCCGCTCGGATTCGCTCAACAAATCACCAATGAGGGCGTTGATAATGCCACGCACTGTCTCGTGAATCAGGCGACGGCCCTCAATGCCAGGGTGCCTCGCCATCACGCGGTCCAGATGCATTTTAAACAGGGGCACCTCGGCCGCTTGCTCCAGGGTGATGAGGCCCGATCTCAAACCGTCGTCGATGTCGTGGTTGTTGTAGGCAATCTCATCGGCCAGGTTGGTGACCTGCGCTTCCAGCACGGGGCGGCGATTGCTTAAAAATCGGTCGGCCACCTCACCCAGTTTCTCGGCGTTGGGTCGGGAGCAATGCTTCAAAATGCTCTCGCGCGTCTCGAAACACAAATTCAACCCGTTGAAGGATGCGTATTTTTCTTCCAGGTCATCGACCACGCGCAGGCTTTGCAAATTGTGCTCAAAACCACCGTGGGTCGCCATGCACTCGTTCAAAGCGTCTTGCCCGGCATGCCCAAACGGGGTGTGACCCAGGTCGTGGGCCAGGGCCACCGCCTCGGTCAGTTCCTCATTCAAACCCAGGTTGCGGGAAATGCTGCGCGCAATTTGCGCCACCTCCAGGCTGTGGGTGAGGCGAGTGCGGTACAAATCCCCTTCGGTATTCACAAACACCTGGGTTTTGTACTCCAACCTGCGAAATGCAGCGCTGTGGATGATGCGATCGCGGTCCCGCTCAAACTCGGTACGCCCCACGGGGCTCGCCTCTGTATGTTTTCGGCCCCGCGTATTGCGGCTGCTCACGGCATACGGGACCAGACTGGCTTCAAAGTCCCGCATGCGCTTACTCCCCAGCCCCGAGTGCCTGCAGGGTTTGGCGAACAAGCGCCTCATCTGCGGGGGACGTAGATGCACTGCCTAGGCCATTGAGCAACACATATTTAATCGCCCCAGAATCGGCTTTCTTGTCATGCGCCATCAAGGCCATGAACTTGTCCACGCCGAGGCGGGGAGGAATGGCAGGCAATCGGGCGTCGATCACAATTTTTTTCAAGCGGGCCGATTCGTCGGCGCTGAGCCTCCCCATGCGTCGGCAAAGATCTGCCGCAATCACCATCCCACAGCCCACGGCCTCGCCGTGGTACCACTGGCCGTAGCCCATGCCTGCTTCTATCGCATGCCCAAAGGTGTGGCCAAAATTGAGGATGGCGCGAATGCCACCTTCCCGCTCATCTTGGCTCACCACCGCGGCCTTAATCTCACAAGATCGCTTCACCACGCGGCCCAGCAGGTCCGGGTCTCTTGACAGCAAGGCAGGCATATTGGCCTCCACCAAGTCCAGGTAAGCGGTGTCTGCAATGGCGCCGTGCTTGATGATTTCTGCTAGGCCGCAGCTCAACTCCCGATCTGGCAAGGTGTTGAGGGTCGCAATGTCGGTCACCACCATCTGCGGCTGGTAAAAAGCCCCAATCATGTTTTTGCCCAAGGGGTGATTGATGCCTGTTTTGCCCCCCACGGAGCTGTCAACCTGGCTAAGCAGGGTGGTGGGCACTTGAATGAAGGGAATGCCGCGCATGAAGGCCGACGCGGCAAAGCCCCCCATGTCACCAATCACGCCACCGCCCAAGGCCACCAGCACAGTTTTTCGGTCGCAATGGTTTTGCAGCAGGGCATCAAACACGCGTTGCAGGGTGGGCCAATCTTTGTATTCTTCGCCATCGGGCAGACTCACCACGTGCACCCGTTTGGCGCCCGCATCCAACAAAGTGCGCTGCAAAACGTCTGCGTACAACGGCCCCACCGTGGTGTTGGTGCAAATCATCACCACCTTGCCCTGCACATGCGGCACAAACAATTCGACCTTGCCAAGCAAACCCGAACCAATGTGAATGGGGTAAGTGCGGTCGCCCAAATCGACCTGCAAATCGTATGTATTCATGATGATGAACCCAATGCATTTTGCTCGGCATTGCCGGGCACGTCTTCGAGGTGCAAGGCCTGCACAATTCGGTGAACAATTTGATAAACCGGTTGCCGCCCTGTTTCAATCACCACATCGGCGCAGGCTTTGTACAAAGGCAAACGGACTTGCAAAAGCTCTTCGATCTTTTTACGGGGGTTTGGTCCACGGAGCAGGGGGCGGTTTTTGTCGAGCTTGGTGCGCTGGTACAACTCAGCGGCTGAGGCACTCAAGTAAACCACTGGGCCTATGTGCCGGAGCATGGCCCGGTTTTCCTCAGCAAGCACGATCCCGCCGCCTGTGGCCAACACCTGCCTGCTTTTGCCCTGAAAATTCGCCAGGGCCAGCGACTCGCGACGACGAAAGCCCGCCTCACCTTCAATTTCAAAAATCACGGGAATGCTGACGCCGGTCTGCTGCTCAATCAGGTGATCGGTGTCGGTAAACTCCCAGGACAGATGCTTGGCCAAGGCCTTGCCGACTGTGCTCTTGCCGGCACCCATCATGCCCACCAGCACAATGCATTGATTAAACACGTCTAATTGAAGCGATGTGAACAATCAATGCATTGTACGGTAAAGCTGCGGTCAAAGGCTTGAGAGCACCACAGGCGTCAGAAAGATTAACAACTCTGCCCTGCGGCGGCTGTCATTCTTGCTTTTGAAAAGATAGCCCACCACGGGCAGATCTCCCAACAATGGGATCTTTTGATCACGGGTATTGTCATCCTCTTCGAAGATTCCCCCCAACACCACGGTTCCGCCGTCGGCAACCAGCACCTTGGTCTTGACCCGGCGGGTATCAATGGCTGGACCAGCCGCGGTGGTGATGCCAATTGAATCTTTGGCCACGTCCACTTCAAGCAGCACCGTGCCATCGGGCGTTATTTGGGGGGTCACCTCCAATTTCAGATTGGCTTCCTTAAACTCGATGGCAGTGGCTCCACTGCTGGTCGCAATTTGGTAGGGAATCTCTGTACCCTGCTCGATGCTGGCAGCCTCTTTGTTGGATGTAATGACCCTGGGGTTTGATACAATTCGAATTCGATCATTGGTTTCCAAGGCACTCAGTTGCATGTTAACCAACCTGGTGGCGTTCGCATTGAACAGGGTGTAGGCCAGATTGGCTGCAGCGGCAGGGCCGGTGTCCACAAAATTGCCGCTACCAAATTGATCGCCGATCTCCGTGAAATCGTCGCCTCTACTTGACGTGGCACGGATTCTCACCCCAAGCTCCTTCGACACGGACGTGTCTGCCAGCACCACGCGCGCCTCGATCATCACCTGTTTCACTGGTTTGTCCAAGCCGGTCACAATGCTGGCAATCCGATCAATTCTGGAGGGGGTGTCACGAACAAAAATCTGACTGGTTCTTTCATCGGCAATCAATGTCCCCCTGGCCGACAGCAATCCAGCGTCTTCGGCCTTGATCAGACCCACGAGGTCGGCGGTCTTCTGATAACTCACCAGGAAAACCCGGGACACCAAGGGCTCCAAACCGTCTTGGGCCGAACGTTTGGCCGAATCCATCTGGTCGTTTGCAAGATCCCCCGGCGTGGACACCAGCAGCACATTGCCTGACTGACTGGACACCAAGCCTTTGGACCGCATCACAATGTCCAAGGCTTGATCCCAGGGCACATCTTTCAAAAACACAGTGACCTTGCCTTTCACGTTTTCGCTCAGCACAAGATTCATTTTTGTAAAGTCAGCAAAAACCTGCATCACCGTGCGTATGTCGGCGTTCTTGAAATCCAAGGAGATGGGACGGCCGGAATACCGCGCAACACTACTTTGGCTTTCGTTGAGGGGTTTGACAGGGGAAGCCCCCTCCACTTGACGATTATGCTGGCTTTGTTTGGGCGAAAACACCAATTCAAGCGCCCCTCCCACTTGGCGAATTTGATGCACAGCGTCCACCAACTCAAGTCTTAAAATCAATGCTTGATCACCAGGTTCAAACTGAATTTGGCGCACCAGACGAAGGTTCTGTAGCTTGTTTTTGTCCAATTGGCTCCATGCGCTCTGGTCTGCCGCGACATCTGCAATGCGAAGCGTCAACAGGTCGCCTTGTAAGCGCGCGTCCGCTTTGAGGTTTGCGCTGCCGAACTCCAGCCTCAGAAGCTCGGTGCCTCCCGATGACAAGGCATCCACTTTCAATAGACCAGGCCCTTTGCCCAGTGGGGTCGCCTTTCCTACGCTTCTTGAGACATCTTCAGCGAGCACGGAATCGCTGGACAGGCGAGCACCTTGCGCACTGGTGGGCAAGAATGGGCTCGGCCCTGAAAAAGTGATTGTTAATCGATGACCGTCCACAGACTGGGCCACCTCATAGGCACTATAAATACCCAAGATGAGGCGGCTTTGATTGCGCGAATGAATCAACTGCGAAGATTGGATGCGTCCGCCTGGGGATAAATTCAGACGCCAATCCTGATTCTCAATTCGCACCGGAAAATTCAGCACGTGCCGGTCAGGGTTGGATATTCTGAACATCGGAATTTTCTCAGGCAACGGCCCATCAAAATCCAACACCAACTCCGTCTTGTCAGGCATATCACGCACAGCACTCTCTGTCAGTGTGAGCGCCTGTGCAGCACCAGCATAGCAAAGAAAAAACAAAACCAGTGCAAATGCCCGCCACGCGGAATTTTGGAGTAAAAGGTGCCTTTTCATGGCTTGGTTTCCTCTTCTGGCGATGACTCAAGACGAAGCTCGACCACTTTGCTTTCGCCTTCGTTGACTTCCACACTCAGCAACACGCTGCCTTGATTGACGCTGAGCACCCTGGCCCCTCGCAACAGATAACTGCCCGCAGCGACCACATGGTCTGCTTCACCATCATTCACAATCGCAAAGCGCTCCTTGCCCGACTGCACCAAGCCGGTGAGTGACAAGGCACTAATCACATCGGCACTCAAGCCGACCTGGGTTGTCAGTTCACTCAAACTTCGGCGTTCAAAAAGGCGTCCCGTCACGTTCGGTTGCGCACGAAAATCCGAAGATGAATCTGAAGGATCACTCGCTGGGGTCTCTACCAGTGTGGAAGACTTCTGTAAGCGATTCACCAAGGTGTTCATCTCCGACCGATAGGCGATGGAGGGGTCCTCCAGACCCGGGACCCATGCGCCGATCAACACGGACAGTAACCAGTCAATCATTGGGGACCTCCGGGCGCGACTTGTGGGTGAAGCTGGGCAAAAGCATGCAACTCACCTGTCATTCTCCAACGCTCACCCTCCCCCTGCTCCGTCACTTCAAGTTTGGCGAAAGTGACCTGCCTGCTAAGGTCAGCCACCTTAAGAGGCACCAGCGCAATCGTTGGTCCATGGCCCGAGACACTCAGAGAGACGGGCACTTGCTTCATCACCTCAAGCGCTTTGGGCTCTCCTGGCGAAAACTCTGCCAGCTGAAGATTCTGATCACGTATCAGGGCATTGATGTCCTCCAGCAAGTTGGCCAAATCCTCATCGGTGGGCAGCGATTGCTTCAGCATCGGCAAACGTTTTTCCAGCCCAGCCAACTCACGTTCAACTGCCAATCGCTCCAGCAGGAGGTTTGATTTGGAAGCTAGCCTGGTGTGCCTGTCCTGGATGTCCGTATCATTTTGAGCCAGCTCTTCGATTTGACCTTTCCATGAGACCAGGTAAAACCCAAGCATCAACAAGAAAAACACACCAAACGCAATCAATATGCGTTGACGAATGTCGAGCAGGTGGAGTTTCCCTAGGAGCTGTTCCAGGTTGATTCCATCAAGTTGAAGTGGCATGCCTCCCCCTTTGAATGAAAGCCTTGATTTCAAATTCATGCTCGCCGACCGCATCGCCGGCCTTGCGACTGGATTCTTTCAAACGGACAAACACCAAATCAACCTTGGAAAAAAGATCAACCTCCCCCTCCAGATTGCCCAACCAGAGCGCCAGATCGGACACTGAAAGTGCATTGCCCGCCAGAGTAAGTACGCCTTTATCAAAAGAGAAGCGACGTATCGAAACCTGATCGGGAATTGATTCATCCAAGTAGGCCAGCAACTCGCTGACGAGAAGCGACTCTTTCTCCACAGCTTCCAGCGCATCCACTTGCCTCTTCAACACCAAGATTCGGTCTTTCTTGGATTGAATCTCAGCAACCTGTTGGGCAATGTCATTTTCCAACCGGGAAAGCTCCTGCAAATAAACGCTTTGGTTGGCAAGATCGGTATTCAACTCGGCCCGGATTAAGAAACCAAAGACCAATGCGATTGAGACCACAGCCAGAAACTCTCCCAGCACTCGGCGTTTCCTGATCTGGTTGCGTTGGGTTCGATAAGGATAGAGATTGAAAAGAATCACGCGCATGGCATGGCCTCCAGCGCACCGTATGGCACCACACTGTCATGCCATTGGCCAGCCAACTCTTTGCGAGGCGTAACATCCAGCAACCGCGACGAAAGAATCTGGCTTCTGCGAACGGTCGCATCGCACCCTTTGGCATACATGATTTCACCGCCCAGGATGAGCCGCACGGAACCCGGCTCTTCCATGGCGCCTTCACGGGCCCAGGTCGCAACCAATCTCTCCAATGCAGCAACCGACTGAACCAAGGAGAACCCCTCTTCGCTTTGTTCGGTGCTTTCGTGAAAAAGAACCCCTTGCGAAAACACCGCCAAACGAATTCGATGCCTGCTCAGTTCACCATGCAGCAAAAACCGCAAACTGCTAAGCGCCGCGTCATCTCGTATCATTTGCACGTAACCATTGATCGACGCAACGGAGTCGAGTGTGATGCCGGCGCACTTCAATTTGACTTGTTCACACGCCGCCAAGACCTCATCCACCTGAAGCTGGTCTATGCCGGCCACAGCCAGCGTTAGACTCCCATCCGACAAGCGTGACTTAAGCTGCCAGTCGTAAGCGGCTTCTCTCTCTGTATTGCCCGCAGCTGCCTCCATCATGTCTTGAATCTGAAATTCAATCGACTGCTCATCCTCAGACTCCGATACAACCAATTCGCCGAAGTAGGCCTGCCTAGACGGCAAACAAATCACAAGTAGTTCAGGTTTGGGCAATTGCCCAGGCAATGCGAACAACACCTGTTGAAATAGATTTGCCAATAGATCACGGGATATCAATTGGCCCTGCGGCTCAGCCACTGAGGAAACAGGAATCCCACCATGCCCCTGAATTGTCTTGAAGCGCAGGCAATCCCCCACGGACACCTCGCCATAGACCCAGCGGGCTTGGTGTTCCCCAATTGCCACAGACACGCCAAAAACAGATCGACTGCCTGCACGGAACCAGTCAGGCCAAGCCAGTTTGAGTCGTTTCATTTCCCCTCCGTCTAGCAGACTTTCAGGTTAGAGACTTCGAGGCGTCCTTCTAACCCTCTTTCGAGGGTCTAACCACAAGGGGGAGAGGGTTGATCGCCCAGCTGGAGTCAACGCTCGGGTTTTCCAGTGCGTTGGCAGATACAATGTCTACCAACCACAACACGAATCTCAACGCCCGTGATCTTAAAAAAACCACTGTCAAATCAAGCTTCCCGCGGATTTATTGCTAGCACACTGGCCGTGCTGACGGGTCTGGCTGTGTCTGGCGCTCTACTCGTGAGCGTGGCCTTGGCCTTAATCTTTCCCAAACTCCCGGAGCTGGACACCCTGGTGGACTATCGGCCCAAAGTGCCACTGCGGGTTCTCACATCCGATGGAGTGTTGATTGGCGAGTTTGGCGAAGAACGCCGTCGCCCCGTGGACATCAGCGAAGTCCCCCTGGTGTTGCAGCACGCCATTCTTGCGGCAGAGGACGATCGGTTTTACGAACACGGCGGCGTGGACTTCATGGGCGTGGCCCGCGCGTTTGTTACCAACATCACCTCGGGTGGCCGAACCCAGGGGGCGAGCACCATCACCATGCAGGTGGCGCGTAACTTCTTCCTTACCCGCGATAAAACGTGGACCCGCAAGCTGTATGAAGTGCTGCTTGCCTACAAAATTGAAGACAAGCTCACCAAAGACGAAATTCTTGAGCTGTACATCAACCAGATCTATTTGGGTCAGCGGGCTTATGGTTTTCAATCAGCGGCGCAAGTCTATTTTGGCAAACGCCTGCGAGATCTGAACGCAGCAGAGGCGGCCATGCTGGCTGGTCTTCCCAAAGCACCGTCTGCATACAACCCGATTGTGAACCCGAGCCGGGCCAAGGTGCGTCAGGAGTACGTGTTGCGACGCATGCACGAAAACGACTACTTGGATGACAAACAACTTGAGGAAGCGCTGAAGACCGAGTTGGTTTACCGCAATCGCCGAGCCAATGGCGAGGAGGTTGAAACCATCAGCGGCTTGGCAATTGCCGACTACGCCGCCGAAATGGCCCGCATGGCCGCCGTGGAAATGTATGGCGAAGAGGCTTACACCTCTGGCATCACTGTGACCACCACGCTGATCGCCAGTGAACAGCGTGCCGCCCAGCGTGCCCTGCGCAACAGCGTGATGGATTACGAATTGCGTCAATTCTTTAGGGGTCCCGAGGGCTACATGGAGCTGCCTGAGGACCCCGCGAAGACCGAAGAGGTCATTCAAGACAACATCTCCGACTACCCAGACTATGGCTTTTTGCAAAGTGCAGTGGTACTTTCGGCCACGGACAAAGAAGTGATCGTCTCTCAAGGTGCTGGTGAACCACTCACACTCACCGGCAACAGCTTAAAACCAGCTGAAAGCTGGCTCAATCCCAGGGCACCCGCGAACAAACGCCTCAAGCGTGGTGCGGTGGTGCGTGTGCTCAAACGCAAAGACCAGCCACCCATGTTGACACAACTGCCCGAAGTGGAAGCCGCCTTCGTGGCCATCAACTCGAACAACGGCGCAATCCGCGCCCTGGCGGGTGGTTTTGAGTTTTCTCGCAACAAATTCAACCATGTGACTCAAGCCACCCGTCAACCTGGCTCCGCATTCAAACCTTTTGTCTATTCCGCAGCGCTTGAGAAAGGTGTCACCCCCACCACTTTGGTGGCCGATGAACCCATTTTTGTGCCTGCCGACACCCCCGGGGGCAAAGACTGGAGCCCCAAAAACTACGATGGCAAATACGACGGGCCCATGCTGCTTAAAGAAGGGTTGGCAAAATCCAAAAACATGGTGTCGATTCGCGTGCTTCAAGAGGTCACCCCCCAGTTTGCACAACGCTGGGCGACGCAGTTTGGTTTCCCAGCCGAAAACGTGCCAGCCTACCTCACCATGGCCCTGGGTGCAGTCACCACCAACCCGCTTCAAATGGCCAGCGCTTACGCCGTGTTTTCCAATGGAGGTTACCGGATCAAGCCTTACCTCATTGAGAAAATCGAAGATGGCTCTGGCCGTGTGGTTGCCCGAGCCCGTCCGGCAGTGGCCGGAGAAGAAGCCAACCGAGTGATTGATGAACGCAATGCATTTTTAACCACACGGCTGCTGCGCGAGGTGGTAGAACGCGGCACCGCCACACGCGCCAAGGTACTCAACCGGGGCGATATTGTTGGAAAAACAGGCACCACCAATGACAGCCACGATGCTTGGTTTGCAGGCTACAACCCCGACATCGCTGCGGTGGCCTGGGTTGGTTACGATCAACCCCGCAACTTGGGTGCACGAGAAACAGGTGGCGGACTGGCCCTGCCCATCTGGATTGACTACATGCGCGTTGCACTGTCTGACATGCCAGAAAAACCGCAGGTTGTTCCTGCAGGCATTGAATTTATTGACGGCAACTATTACTACGCTGAATACACACCAGGGCAGGGCATTGCCCGGATTGACGTGGGCGGTGGCGGCAACGACATTCCAAGCCTGTTCAACTTTTTGAAAGGTCTGGGTGGCATGCTCGAGTCTGGCGGTGGTGCCACACCCGGCAACAACTCGACAGGGGGTGGAGACGGCACAAGCCATGCCACGCCAGGCAACAATCGCTCCAAGGAAGCACCCGCTCAAGATGAGATTGAGCGGCTGTTTGGCAACAACTGAGTGTTGAAGAGGAATTATTGGCCCAAAGGAGGGCAAGCTTGCCCCAACTGCCCGCTAAGCAACTCCACAAAATGGGTTGCGAAGGGTTTTTTGCTGCGCGTATCCACCCATTGACCTGCTAGGTGCACGTAGTGAAACCCCCCAGATCTCGCCGCCAGCCAAAGCTCGTGGTTGGCCACTTGGCTGTTGAGGATCATTTTGCCCTTGCCCTCAAAATCGAGGGTGAGCACATTGCCTGAGCGGCTGGAATCTGCATCGATGTCCAATGTGTCCACCAGAGATTCAATATACTCTTCTACTTGAACCAAGGTGGCATCCACCACCGCGTGAAATTCTGAGTCCGTCATGAAAATTACACCACTTAAAATGCTGGCAAGCGCCACGCTGTTGATGTTGGGCTTGAGTGCATGCGGGCAACGCGGCCCCCTGTATTTGCCAGAGCCCCCGCCCCCACTGCCAAAGCCTCAGGGCTATGAAGAACCGGGCAGCCAAAAAACTCAACCTTGAAAGATTGTACCGTGCAAAATACCACCGTGAACCCCAGCGACCTGAGCGCTCAGTTACAACGCAACACCGACGATGGCCATTTGTATTTCGAAGGCGCCGATCTTCAGGCCCTGGCCGAAGAGTTCGGCACCCCGCTGTATGTCTATTCCTCGGCAGCCATTCTAGATGCCTATCAAGCGTATGCCAAAGCGTGTGAGGGCTTGGCCAACGTCACCATCTGCTACGCCGTAAAGGCCAACTCGAACATTCACATCCTGCGCACATTGGCCCAGGCCGGTGCTGGTTTTGATATTGTGTCCGCCGGCGAACTTGCCCGCGTGGTCGCTGCAGGTGGACAGGCCAGCAAAGCAGTGTTTGCGGGGGTCGGTAAATCCGTGCAAGAAATTGAGTATGCGCTGGGCCAAGGTGTGGGCTGCTTCAATGTGGAATCAGAAGCAGAAATGTCCCGAATTGCTGAGGTCGCAGAGCGACTAAAAAAGAAGGCACGGGTCAGCCTGCGCGTCAATCCCGACGTGGATGCAAAAACCCACCCCTATATTTCCACCGGCCTGAAAGAAAACAAATTCGGCGTATCCATGACGCTGGCACCCAAGGTGTACGCCTACGCGCATCAACATCCCTGGTTAGAAGTCCACGGCATCGACTGCCACATCGGCTCGCAGCTCACCGATGCCAGCCCGTACTTTGACGCGCTTGACCGTGTACTGGCACTTCTAGACCAACTTGCCGGGCTAGGCATACACATTCACCACTTGGACCTGGGTGGCGGCATTGGCATTCGCTACCAGGACGAAACACCACCCACCCCAGGCGACGTGCTGCCAAAGTTGATTGGTCGCGTGCGGGACTGGGCTCAGCAGGCCAAGCGCCCCATGCCAAGCCTGAGCTTTGAACCCGGCCGCTCCATTGTGGGCAACGCGGGTGTGCTGCTCACCGAAGTGGAGTTTTTGAAGGTCAATGAGGGCAAACACTTCGCGATTGTGAACGCAGCCATGAACGACCTGATGCGCCCTGCCATGTATAAGGCCTTCCATGCCATTGCCCCTGTGATTCAACGCACGCAGGGCGAAGAACAACGGTACGATGTAGTGGGGCCAGTGTGTGAATCAGGCGACTGGCTTGCCAAAGACCGAGCGCTTCAATTGCAGGCAGGGGACGTGCTGGCCATTTTGTCCGCAGGGGCCTATGGCCAAACCATGGCCTCCAACTACAACAGCCGTGGACGCGCGGCCGAAGTGCTGGTCGAGCAAGGCAAACCACGGCTCATTCGGCGCCGCGAAACCATCGAAGATCAGTTGCGCCCCGAGCTCGACCTGTAATAAAACCAAATCCGCCACGCCAACAACACCGCCAGCACAGCGGCATACATGGCGGGGCGGTCCAGCAGGTTTTTGTCCCACTTCAACCAGGTGAAATGCGCCACCGCCAACGTGGCCACTGCGTACACCAGCATGTGCATCCGCCTCCAGGCAGTGGCCCCAAGCTTTTTCACCACGCGCTTGGGAGACGTAACGGCCAACACCAACAACCCCATGAATGCAGCAGCACCCAACATCACATAAGGGCGTTTGGTGAGGTCCAGCACCAGCTCGCTCCACAACAGACTGCGGTCCAGCAAGGCGTATACCAACACGTGTACACAAGCATACGAAAAGGCAAACAAGCCCAGGGTGCGCCGCAAAGGGGCCAAGGCGTTCCAACCGGTGAGTCGCCGCACAGGCGTAACCCCCAGGCTAAACAACAGCAACACCAGCGCCCAGCCACCGGTCTCATGCTCCAGGGTTTCGACCGGGTTGGCGCCCAGGTTTAAGGTGAACGCCTGCACCGTCAACCACACCATGGGCAACGCGCACAGGGCCCACGCCAGGTGTCTCAAACGCTGAGGGCTCAAGGTCAAGCGTTTGCCCTCAAAACCATTTCTTCAAATCCAAGCCCGCATACATGGCCTGCACCTCCTCGGTGTAGCCGTTGAACATCTCGGTCTTGCGGCGCGGTGCAAACAATCCCCCCAAGGAACCTTCCCCCAAGCGGCGCTCGCTGCCCTGGCTCCACCGTGGGTGGTTCACGTTGGGATTCACATTGCTAAAAAAACCGTACTCGCGCGGGGCGCTTTCGTTCCAGCTTGTCACTGGCTGCCGCTCGGTGAGCCGAATGCGCACAATCGACTTGGCACTCTTGAAACCGTATTTCCAAGGCACCATCAACCGCACCGGCGCACCCGATTGATTGGGCAGCAAACGGCCATACTGGCCAAAAGTCAGCAACGTCAAGTCGTTGTACGCCTCATCAATGCGCAGCCCCTCTTTGTAAGGCCAATCCAGCACAGGAATGCGCAAACCCGGCATTTGCTCAGGGTCCGCCAAAGATTCAAAGGCCACAAATTTGGCTTTGGAAGTGGGCTCCACCGCCTTCAGCAGCGCCGCCAGCGGGTAGCCCACCCAGGGCACCACCATGGACCACGCCTCCACACAGCGGAATCTGTAGATCCGCTCCTCCATGGGTGCCAGCTTCAACAACTCTTCAATGCTGAAGGTTCTGGGTTTGGCACACTCGCCCTCCACCACCACGGTCCAAGGGCGAGTTTTCAAGCTGCCGGCATTGCGGTGTGGGTCGCCCTTGTCGGTGCCAAACTCATAAAAGTTGTTGTACGTGGTGACCAACTTTGGATCGGTGGGCGGCTCCATGGCCGAGCCCTTCCAGCGTCGGCCCGGCAGGGGCGCCATGTCATCCAGCTCGGTGGAGCGGGTGGCCTTACCAGACGCAAGCGCAGCACCCGTGGCCGTGGCCAAGCCAGCACCGGCCCCAAGGCGAACGCCCGCCTGCAGCAACAGATTTGCGCTTTGCATTGGCCCGCTGAGCGCTCCTGCTGCAAACGCTTGCATGATTTTGCGGCGCTGCATGAACAAGGACTCGGGCGTCACATCACAGTCTTTCAACACATCCCAGTTGCGCTTGCCCATAAAAAAACCCTCAAGTGAATTCAGCTTGAGGGTTAGTCTGGCACAACGCCAATTCGTTCAAGAATTTGTGTGTCGAAAACCGGTTTACAGTTCACCGTATGAATGCAAACCCGAGAGGAACATGTTCACACCCAAGAACGCAAAGCCTGTGACCAACAAGCCCACCAGTGCCCAATACGAGGCCACCACCCCACGCAAGCCTTTCACCAGGCGCATGTGGAGCCATGCTGCATAATTCAACCACACCACCAGCGCCCAGGTCTCCTTGGGGTCCCATTGCCAGTAGGCACCCCAGGCTTCTGCCGCCCACAAGGCGCCCAAAATCGTGGCCACAGTAAAAAACGCAAACCCAACAGCAATGGACTTGTACATCACATCGTCCAACACCTCCAGGCTTGGAAGTGCGTCGGCTATCCGTTTGCGCGCCAACAAAATTGCGCCCACCACCGCGCACCCAATGCCAAAATACAAGGCCCAATACAGGCTCACCTGCTCGGTGCGAAACACCAACGGCTCCATGAACATGAGCACACCCAACAAACCCGTGGGCAAAAGCGCCTTGATGCTAGGCGCATGGGCATGCACCTTCAACAGGTAGGCAAACGCCACCATGGCAGCCAACGAGAACGTGCCGTAGCCAATGAAGTTGGCCGGCACGTGGATTTTCATCCACCAGCTCTGCAGGGCGGGCACCAGGGGCTGAATGGCATAGGCTTCGCGTTCCACACCGTACCAGGCCAAAAAGCCCACCGCAGCCACCACCACCAACATCACAAATGCGCCCAACTGGCGGGTTTTGTAGGCCTGCTCGTAATACAGGTAATAAATGCCTGTGATGATGGCAAACAGCACAAACACTTCGTACAAATTAGACACCGGGATGTGGCCCACATCAGGTCCAATCAAGTAGCTCTCGTACCAGCGGATCATCATGCCCGCAAAGCCCATGAGCACCGCACCCCAAGTGAGGGCTGTACCCACAAAGAGCGACGTGGGGGAGCGCCCCAGCAATCCTACCCAATAAGCGATGGTAGCCACCACAAACATCACCCCCATCCACAAAATCGCGGACTGGCTAGAGAGCAAATACTTCAGGAAAAACCGTTGCTCCGCCGCCTGCAAATTGCCCCCATAGGAGGCAATCGACAACAAACTCAAACCCGCCACCGCCAGCAGGAGCCACTTCAGCGCCTCCCAGCGGTATGCCATGTAAGCCGCCACAGGCACACAACTCCACAAAATCGAAATTTCGTAGACATCCATGAAGCTGTGGTATTCCGACGAGGCGTACGCAGCCCCCAAGACCAACAGCAAGGTGAATACCACGTCTTTCCAGGTGATGCGTTTGGAAAATACGCCAGCTTTACGGGTCGGAATTTGCCCCGACTGGCCCGCCACCGGTCCCTGATTCACCCAAGTGCTGCTCATGCTCCCTCTCCCGCAGGCTTGTTGCCGCTGTTGCGGGCCCTGCTGTTCAACTCATTTACAAATTGTTCGTACTCTTTTTCAAAGTCCATGGTTTTGCGCGTCGTGGACATGCCCATCAACACCCTGGAGCCACCATTGGATTCCGTCACCCAGAAAAATGCGCGGCGCTCACGGATGTAGAACATTGAAAATACGCCGATGCACAAAAACAGACAACCCAAATACACCACCCACTGACCTGGGGCTTTGGCCAACTGGAACACACTGGCCTTCACCTCATCGAACTGGTCGAGCTGGAACATCACAGGCGCGCCATACAGGGAAAGATCGGACAATGCAATTTGCGCATCTTGCACAAACCGGCCGTGCACTTCGTCCGGGTTGGCCCGTGGCAGATTAGCCCCCTCACGCGACAACTGATACACCTCCCACATGGCACCCTGCAACAGGCGGATCACCACATCGCTGGCCCGCTCGCGCTCAGCCTCGGGCACGGTGGCCTCAATAAACTGGGCAATCGCAGGCAAACCAGCCAGTGTTCCTTCAGCCCCAGCAAATCGATCCAATGCACGCTTGGCACTGTCGGCCACGCTGCGCACCAGCTGGTCGCCACTCTCGCGGTCACCAAAGGCCTGTTGGGCAAACCGCTGGGCGGCAGCCGAGCGCACGGTGTCGTTTTGCAAGGCTGCCCGCAGGCGCATGAAGCCATCGAGCTGGCCATTTTCATCCACCGGGATGCGCAAATACTTGAAACTGTCTGCTGGTGTGTCACGCACACCCGCCAGGTAATACTGGCCACCATCCAAGCGAATGGGCAGCATGTAATTGTGAAATTCCCGAGCCTGCCCAGCCTGGTCACGCAATTTGTAGGTGATGCTGGGGCCAATGTTGGTGAATTTGGTGTCTTTGTTCTCTTTCACGCCAGGGCCCAACACACTGGCCAGGTTGGTTTGGAAGGCCCCAAGCTCGTCTGCGTTGCCCAGCGCCAAATCGCCCACGCTGGCCTCATCGCGGTTCACAGGCAAGGCCTCCACATTGATGGATTTGAATCCAGTGAACTCAATCTTCAAATTCTCGCCCACACGTTCCAGGTCCTTGCCGCCGCCCACCACGCCGTCCAAATCAAATCGGTAGTCGCGCTCACCCGTGAGGGGCATGCCCTTGAGCTGTATGCGTGTACCACCATCGTCAAAACTGGACTGGTAAACAGTCACCCCTTTGTAAATCAGTGGTTTGTTCACTTCGATGGTCGCATCAAATCGATCTCCTGTCTCGGGATCAAACACCTGCACATCACTGGCAAACAGCTTGGGCATGCCGGTGCTGTAAAAATCAATCCGAAATTCTTTCAGGGTGAGTTCAAAAGGCAAATCTTGAACCAGCAAACCATCGTCGGTGTTCAACACCGCCACTCGGCTGGTCTCGCCTTCGGGGAGCAACAAATTGGCGCGGTAGCTGGGATTGCTTGCCCCCAAGCGCGCCTGTTCAGGAATGCCACTGGTGATCTCGGCCCCCGTCACCGGGGTTTTGCCTGTGGCCCACACCGCCACTTTGAGGGGCACTCCGCTGTCGAGCAAACCGCCCACACAGATCACCACAATCGACACATGTGCTGCAATGTATCCAAATCGATTGGCGCTGCCAGCCTTGGCTGCCACCATGGTGCCATTGCTGCGCACCGATTGCCTCACCTTGAATCCTTTGTGCTCCAGCCACTCAGTGATTACATGCGGCAAGTTGGCGGGTTTTTCATCAAATTCACCCTCCCAACGGTGTCCAAATGCCTTCAGGCTGCTCTCGCGGATGTTCTCTCGAAATACCCGCATTTCCC
This sequence comes from Limnobacter sp., assembly GCA_036275215.1. Classification (GTDB taxonomy): domain Bacteria; phylum Pseudomonadota; class Gammaproteobacteria; order Burkholderiales; family Burkholderiaceae_B; genus Limnobacter. Next base: position 16,974 of record DASUEF010000229.1, read on the forward strand.
GAATCATTTTGGGGGTATTGCGCCACACACACAAAGAGGTGGAAGCCACCAAAAAGGCCATCACTGCGATGAACCAAGGCGCGTTGTAAATGCGAAACAATCCCATGGGTTCAAAGAACGCGGCCCAAAAAGGCCCAAACTGGTTAACGTAGTTCACCCATGGGTCATTTTGCCCGACCACCGTGCCGATGGCAGAGGCAATACAAATGAGCGTCAACAGGCTGATTGCAAAACGCATGGAGCCCAACAACTCCAACCAGCTCGCCCACACGGACTGCCCGCCAGCACCACCAGCGCCGCGATTGGGCAAGGTGGATTTGTTGCTATCTGCTGCACTGCTCAATTGTTGTGTCTCCAGTGTTGTTCTTGCCGCGGAGTCCGAAAAAAAAGGGGCCCAACAAGCCCCTTTTTGACATCACCACCAGCGATTTGTTCAACGCAAACCGGCGATGTAATCGGCAACGGCTTTCATTTCCTTGTCCGACATTTTCAGAGAGATGGCGGTCATCTGGTCGCTGTTTTTACGAACGCCGTCACGGAACGCAACCAGTTGGGCGGCGGTGTAATCGGCGTGCTGACCACCCAAACGCGGGTATTGTGCAGGAATACCCGCACCATTGGGGCTGTGGCAGCCGGCACAGGCGGGAATCTTCTTGTCTGCAATCCCGCCACGGTAAATCTGTTCACCCAAAGCCAGGGTGTCTTTGTTCTTGGCTTGGCCCAGGGTCTGTTTTTGAGCGGCCAAATAGACCGACACGTCACGCATGTCTTGGTCAGACAAGCCTGCAGCGAAGCCTGCCATCACAGCATTGTCACGCAATGGCTTTTCGGCACCTGGCGCCACCTTGAAATTTTGCAACTGCTTGTAGAGGTACTCTGCGTGCTGGCCAGCAATCTTTGGGTAGATGGTTGCAGAGCTATTGCCATCTGCGCCATGGCAAGCCACACACTGCTGCATGATCTCTTTGCCTTTGGCCAAATCGACAGTGGGCGCCTTGCCGGGCTCAGCGGCCTGTGCAGCAGAAACAGAAACAATCAGCGCGGCGATCAGAGAAATAACACGTTGCATGGCTAAACCCATCAAGTAGTTGCAAGGCGGTCAAAAACCGTCGTGTAAACAAAGATTTTCACAAACCCTAGATTATAAACGCGCAAATCGAGTCAATGCATCTAAAATGTTGCGATGACAATC
>DASUEF010000230.1:0-4783 GCA_036275215.1 Limnobacter sp.
GGCCCCCGGTCTGTCATCGTACTCGGTTGCCCCGGAAATGTAGATACAGCCACTGTCAATTTCTTTGCCGATGCGGTCGAGCCAGCGCATGAAAATCGCACGAAGACGTGGCAAGCCGCGCTGCTCCTTCAGACAAGGGAAAAGCACCGCATTGATAAATTGTGTTTCGTACTCTTTGAGCACTGCTATTTGGAGTTCTTCGCGCGAGCCAAAATGGGCAAACACACCACTTTTGCTCATGGCCATTTTGTCGGCAATGGAGCCAATGGTGAGCCCCTCGAGTCCTTGGGTGGACGCGATGTCGAGGGCTGCCTCCACAATGGCGGCACGGGTTTGTTCACCTTTGCGCATAAAAAAATAGACCGAACGTTCGTTTTTTTATTAGTGTACGCGATTTCGGGCAAAAAATGCGATTGACGCACCAACATGAAAATGGCGAACAGGGGTGCTGGTTTTTTTAGCGACTGTCAGATCGAGCCATTCCGAAAAATCTTTTATTCAATATTTTTGAATAACTTTGGCAAAAATGACCACTCGATTTTGTCACCGAGCCAGCGCATGATTCTCCCATCGATTCAATGAATCGCAACCAAACAACGGAGAATGAAATGAATGCAAACGTCAAACAACAAGCTGGTCTTGTTCAACAAATTGATGGATTGTTCGATTCTGTGGCCAATCCCCTGGCCCTGATTGGGCGAGTTTTGCTTGCCGCCATGTTTGTGCTGGCCGGCATCGACAAAATCAGCGGTTTCGAGGGCACTGCTGGCTACATTGCATCGGTGGGTTTGCCCATGGCAGAAGCACTCACGGCCCTGACCATTGTGGTTGAAATTGGTGCGGGACTGGCCTTGATAGTCGGTTTTCAAACCCGCCTAGCGGCCCTGGCACTCGCCGGTTTCACACTGGCGGCTTCGGTGCTTTTCCACAACTACTGGGCGATGCCCGCTGAGCAGGCCTATGTGCAGCAACTGATGTTTATGAAAAATCTGAGTGTGGCAGGTGGCCTTCTGCTGGTGGCTGCCTTGGGTGGTGGCCGCTGGGGAATTAGCAAGTGATCGGGTCATGAACAGGCAGCACGGGGATGATTTCATCCCCGTTGTTTTTCCCCACCGTGTGCCCTCCTGTGAACTCCCCAAACGAGGGCAATACAAGCAACTCACCACGGCGCACAAAACAAGGCAAACGTGCACGGTCCCGCCCTTTCCCTTCCACCAGCACCACTGGGTGTTCATGCCCGGCCAGAGCAAACGCATCACTCACTGGCTGTGGGTGGTGGCACAAGGCAAATCCACCCAAGACAAAAGGTTCGTCAACCACAGCAATGTTCAAATGCACGGGGGGATCCCCAGCGCGACTGTCGTGATTGCCCCGCACCAAAGCCATGTGGATGTTTGCATGCGTGTCTCGCCACGCAGAAAGCGCAGCCAGCAAACTGGGGTTGTGCGCCGCCTTGGCATGCAGTAGGTCACCCAGGAAATAAAGCGCCTGCACATCAAACTGCGCAATGGCTGCGCTTAAACGAGCCAAATTGGCCTGGGTGGTGCCCGCAGGCACCGGCACACCCAACTGGCGAAACGAGGCCGCTTTTCCAAGATGAACATCGGCCACAAACAAAGCCTTGTGAACAGGCGAATAAGCGGTTCGATGTGCAGACAGATGAAGTGGTCCACCACGGCAGGTTACGCCATGTGTGGATGCCCGTGCTGTTAATACCTTGACCACACCCATTGTGCTTTGCAAATAAAAAACCAGAGGGAAGTGTATCAAGTTCAAATACTCGAAGGCATCGAACCTTTTGTGTATCGCCACCACACAGCTCTTTCGCTCAATAAAGAGGTGTGATCATGGGGTGGTTTTCAAATACGTCAACAGCCAACCGTATTCAAAACACAGGAACAATTGCAGCATGTGTGGGCTTGCTCACGGCAAATGAATTAATTCTCCAGGGAGTCAATGAATTTGTGGATGAACAAATCACCCGAGGCAACCAACTGTCAGCAAAGGCGTTCTCGGTTGAAGGCACTTCCAGCAGACTTGGGCGCGACTTACAAAGTGCCATGGGTACATTGAATAACTTAAAGTCACAAACAGCAAGGCAATTACAACAACTGGATGAAGTTACCGATTGCATGGCCGTGATGATCCAACAGTTTGAATTGCCCAGAGGTGCACGGACGCTCAACATGTCTGGAAAACAAATGGCAAACTCGGCCGAAGACATGACCAACAAAGCACTGAACGAGCTGGGATCACTTGTAGAGAATTACCGCAGCAGAATTATCACCAGCATTGAGACCATCGATCGCGCAGATCAAACTCTGCATCCAAGCAGTTACACCAGAGCCTCTCTAACGATGCCGGGTATGAATCTCCAAAGACGCTAAGCTCCAAAGTGCACAGAAACTCCGATTAAATCGGGTCAGTAAAGCCGCAGAGATTAATAACTTCGATCAAACAAAGAGGTGACTTATGGGATGGTTTTTAAACACCCCGACCCCAAACCGAATTCAAAGCGCTGCATCCATCAGCCAAAATTCTGAGTTGATTTCGACAAACAACTTAGCTTTACAGAGCATTCAGAAGTTCCTTAACACGCAAATCGCACGGGGAGAGGGGTTAATCGGTAAAAAAAATTCACTTGTGGGTACAGCCGCTCAACTCTCATTCGAATTGGAAGAGGCTGTAAAAAACCTAAAACAATTCGACACTCAAGTGGCGCAAAGCCTGGACGATTTTGATGAAATGACCACCTGCCTGATCAAACTTATGCAGCACTTTGACACACCCAGAATTTTCAGAAAATTAAAGGCGTCCAGTCAGGAAATGGCTGACAACGCCGACAATGTGACGCGTTCATTGATGACCGATTTGCGAACCTTGGCCACTGAATATCCGGTCAAGGTTCAAAAAAACATTCAAACATTGGACAAAGCTGAGGGAGTACTGAATGCAAACCAGGGGGGACGCATCAACACAGTTGTTCCCAACATGCAATTTCGATATTACTGATCTTCATGTTCCTGGGCGCAGGGCGGCTTTCTCCAACTCAGCCACCATGCGCGCCACGCGATCACTCAGCTTTTCCGTGCTCACCATCTCACGCAGGCGTTCAATCAACAATGGAAACGCAAAAGGCGTGGGCCGCTCCACTGTTTTGTATACCAGCTTTTTTAGCCGGATGCTGGCAAGTGCCTGGGTCATTCGGTCAATGTCCAGCTCTTGCTCCAGTGCCTCCCGCTGAGCTTGGCTCAACAGCAAGTTGCCTTGGTCGTGTTTTTTGAACACATCAAAAAACAGGGAGCTGGAGGCCTGCAACTGTTTGGTGCTTTTGCCGGCCCCTGGGTAGCCCTGAAACACCAGGCCAGAAATGCGCGCTATTTCCCGGAACCGCCGCTGCGCAAGCTCGGAGGCGTTCAGACAAGCCAGCACATCCTGAAGCAAATCGCCCTGGGCAAACAAAGGTGCGCTGGCCAGGTCATGGTGTATCCAGCTGGTCCAGTCCACCGGCTCTGCACTGAGCAACTCAAAACCGTAATCGTTCATTGCAATCGAGAAGGTACCGGGTTTGTGGCGAGAGGCCCGCCAAGCCAGCAAACTGGCTAGGCCTATGTGCACAGTTCGGCCTTCGAATGGATACACAAACAGGTGGTGCCCTTCTTTGCTGTGCAGCTCCTCCACAAGCAGGTGCTGTGGGCCGGGCAAGCCGCTCCATCTCAATTGCAATTGCAACAGCGGCACCAAGGCCTGCAACTCGGGGTTGGGAGGCGCATGGCCTTGGGCCAAGGCCTGCTGAGCCTGCTCCAGCATGCTCAAAGAGGCGTGAGCCAACTCGCTGCTCAAGGGCATTTTGCCGCCTTGCCACTGGGGCACGGCGGCTTTGTTGCGGGCAGCCTTGCGCACATAGGCGGTCATGTCACGGACTTTGACCAATTCCAGCACCCGACCTGCGAAGCTGAAACAATCGCCAGTTTTGAGCCGGGCAATGAAGCTTTCTTCGATGGTGCCCAATCGCCCGCCCGTCATCCAGGCCACGTGCATGGCGGAATCAGAAACAATGGTGCCCACCGACATGGCATGGCGCCGGGCGATGTCTTTGCGCAACACGCGGTATAGGCCATCGTCGGCCAGTGCCACCCGTTGGTAATCGGGGTAGGCGCTCAGGCTGTCCCCACCACGTTCAACAAACGCCAAAGCCCAATCGAACTGCGCACGCGACAGGTCTCTGTACGCGTAACACGTGCACACCTCGCGATACAGGGCATCGGGATGAAAGCCCGTGCCCATGGCCACAGTGACGAGGTGTTGAACCAACACATCCAGCGGCGCTTTGGGGCTGTGACGGGGTTCGATGTGCTGTTGCTCTACTGCATGACGTGCAGCGGCAGCCTCCACCAGTTCGAGCGCATGGGTGGGTACCATGGTGATGCGTGAGGGCCTGCCCGGTGCGTGGCCCGAGCGGCCTGCCCGCTGCAAGAGGCGAGCCACGCCCTTGGGCGAGCCCACTTGAATGACCCGCTCCACCGGCAAAAAGTCCACCCCCAGGTCCAAGGAGGACGTGCACACCACGGCCTTGAGCAAGCCTTGCTTCAACCCTTGCTCAACCCAGTCACGCACAGATTTGTCGAGCGAGCCGTGGTGGAGTGCCATGAGGCCTGCGTACTCTGGCCTGGCCTCCAGCAGGGCGTTGTACCAAATCTCCGCCTGTGAACGTGTGTTGGTGAACACCAGCGTGGAAGCCGACGCATCCAACTCTTCGGCCACGGCCTGCACCTGCACCAAG
>DASUEF010000231.1:0-1554 GCA_036275215.1 Limnobacter sp.
ACTGCCTGTCGATGAATACTGGGCTTATGTGACCCACCGCGACCCTGTGTTGGCGGCCGGTGTGGGTTATGGTGTGCCATTGGCGAAGAACCCGGAAGACCACAACCACATTCACAAGAACGTGACGCTGGACCCCCGAACTGGCGAAGTGTTGCCAGACGACAAGTTGAAAATTGGCAGCCACTGGTTTTACCCCATGCACTACAGCCTGCAGTTGAAGTGGAAAAATCTGGGCATCTGGATTGTGGGTCTGGCCGCGCTGATGATGCTCGCAGCCTTGGTCACCGGTGTCATCATGCACCGAAAGGTGTTCCGCGAGTTTTTCACCTTCCGCCCCTGGAAGCGAACACAACGTGCCAGCCTGGATTTGCACAACCTGACTGGTGTGGTGGCTTTGCCATTCCATTTCTTTTTTGCATTCACGGGTTTGGTTATTTTTGCCAGTTTTTATTTTTTGCCGGTGACCAGCACTCTGCTTGACCCCCTGCACAAGCAACATGAAATTCACGAGGCGGCCGCGACCGGTTTGCCGCATGAGGCAGCGGGTGTGCCAGGCACCATGAGCAGTGTGGATGCCATGGTGGAAGAGGCCAAACGCCGTTGGGCAGCCCGTGACATGGCAGGTGAAGTTGGTTTTCTGGTGATGCACCACGTAGGCGATGCCAACAGTTATGTGAGCATTTACCGCGCTGGCAGTGACCGCGTGGCCTTGGTGGGCGAGGGCATTCATTTTAAAACCAGCACGGGTGAAGTGCTCAGTGAAGACCCGCCGCGCACACCGGTATCTGAGGTGAATGAGTTCCTGACGGGCTTGCATTTGCAACACTTTGAGCATTGGTTCTTGCGTTGGTTGTATGTATTGGGTGGCTTGCTCGGTGCGGTGTGCATTGCAACTGGTTTTATTTTCTTCGTTGAAAAACGAAAATCCCAACACGCAAAAAGTGGCAGCAACGGTAGTCGGGTGGTCGATTCATTGGCGGTTACTACAGTGACTGGCATGGTGATGGCGGCAGTCGGCATGCTGGTCATGAATCGTATTTTGCCCGCCGACATGTTGGGCAAGGCCGATTGGGAAAAAGCAGCATTCTGGACTGTGTGGGGCTTAAGTTTTGTTCATGCCTACATTCGCAGTGCGCCCGTTGCACTTGGTTTGTTCAACCCCGCCTGGCGTGAGCAGTGCTGGGGAGTAGTGGTACTCAGTATTTCAGCAGTGCTGTTGAACTGGGCCACCACTGGCGACCATTTGATCAAAACAATGTTCACTGACACGTATTGGCCCGTGGCTGGTGTTGATTTGAGCCTGATGGCGTGTGCCTTGGTGAGCGGTTGGGCAGCATTGAAACTTGCACGGCGAGCGAGTGGAGCGAGGGTTGGTGTTTCTATTCGCGAGGTGGCCCATGCCTGAAGCATTTTATCTAACTGCCGCCGCTTTGCTCAGCCTTGTGGGCATGGCGTGGTTGGCCTTATCCATGGATGTGCATTGGGCACAGGTGAAGCAGATTCCCTTGGCCGATAGCCAACCACCTCGAACGGTGTTGAAACTGTTGGGTTATC
>DASUEF010000232.1:0-4424 GCA_036275215.1 Limnobacter sp.
GCACACTGCACATCATGTCCGAGGTTGGTCAGGATGTTTTCAATCAACCACCGCACATGGTGATCATCTTCTACCAGTAGAATTTTCACGGCATCTTCTCCTCAAGATACCTGTTCTACGGTGCTGGGCAGACACCTCCCGATTACCGGTTGTCGCCCCCCCCAAGCCCCCCCCCCGAAGTATCGCCCCCCCCACGCTTCAGGATGAGGTCTACGCAAGTGCGCACCACTGCCGTTGGGTCAATTGGCTTGAACAATACATCGTCCATGCCCGCCTTCAACACCTGCTCGCGCATGTCGTCCATGGCAGCGCCAGTGAATCCCAAAATCGGAATATTTTGGAACGGCTTGTTGGAGCGAAGAATGCGTGTGGCCTGAAACCCGTCCATGATCGGCATGTGTACATCCATGATGATCAAGTCGACCGGGAGCGGGTTATTCTGAAACAAAATATCGATGGCCTCCAAACCATTGCTGGCTGCGATACAACTCGCACCATAGGACTCCAGCACGTTGGCAACCACCTGAACATTCATCGGCATGTCATCAACAACCAACACATGAACCCCTGCGAGGGATTGTTTTGTGATCGAGATTTTTTCAGCTGATTTGCCATCAGAGCAGGGCTGCACTGCGAAGGGAAGCTCAACCCAAAATAAACTGCCCTCTGAGGGTACGCTGCGCAGGCCAATGGTTCCACCCATCAGATCCACAAGGCACTTCACCAAACGCAATCCCAACCCAGTGCCACCAAACTCACTAAAAATTCCGGCATGGGCCTGTGCGTAGGGCTCAAAAATCGACTTTTGATGTGATGGTGCTATGCCAATCCCGGTGTCCTCAACCTCGATCCGAACCACACAACGATTTTGATTGTGCGCGATTGCCTTTAAGCGAAGAGTGACGACACCGTGCAAAGTGAATTTGACGGCATTTGCAATGAGGTGCCCCATGACTTGCTGTAAGCGTTCGCGATCGAACACCATGCATTTTGGCAAAGCGGGGTCGATGTCCAATTCAAGCTTCAATCCCTTGTAGTTGGCACGACTCTCCCATCCCATGAACAACTGCTCACTGAGGTGCGTCAAATCGTATTCATTCAAACGAAGGCGCAAGTTGCCATATTCAAGCCTGTTGAGGTCCAACATCTCGCCGACCAGGGTGTTGAGTTGGTCCAGTGCATTTTCAAGGTGCCCCAAGGCCTCCAAGTGGGTGGGCCGATCCTCGTCTTTTCTGAGCTTGAAAAGCATACCCGCCATGGCATTAAGCGGGTTTCTCAACTCGTGGCTAATGGCGCCAAGCAGTCTTGTTTTGGCACGGTTTGCAGACTCTGCGGCAACCTTGGAGAGCTGAAGCTCTTTGGTGCGCTCGGCAATCACTTGCTCAAGCTGGGTATTAAGCGATGAGATCTTGCTCTCTTTGTCTTGCGTTGCCTGGATATCGGTGTGCGTCCCGAACCAGCTCACAATTCGTCCTTGGTGATTGTGAATCGGAAACCCATTGCATTCGAACAAACGATACTCACCATCACTGTTCCTGAACCGGCAACGGCCCGTGAAACGCAGACCAGACTTTACCGCTTCACTCCAAAGTTGAACGATGCGCTCAATGTCATCGGGATGCACATGCGTTTGCCAACCATCACCAAGCAGGCTGTCCCGAGGCGTTCCACTGAAATCGCACCAGGCTTGGTTAACATAGCTGCAACGCCCTTGCTGATCACAGGTCCAGGTCATCTGCGCCAGTTGGTCGGCCAACTCTTGCAGACGATGATCGAGAGAGGGGTCTATACCTGGCGTATTCACTGTATTAAACGTGAGCACGCATCGTGAATATTTTCATGGCAACACTTGCTCCATCACGGCTTCGCCATGCAAACGCTCCGCAATTTTGCGAGCGAGCATGTAATTTGAAATCGCCTCCGCTCGATTTTGAGCATTCAATCGATGGAAGGCTTCCTTGACATGTGCATTGACAGTATCTGGGCTCATGCCCAGTATTTTTGCAATCTCTTTGGCCGTGTGCCCCAAACACACCTGCTCCATCACCTTGGCCTGCTTGATGGTGAGCGGCTTGGAAGAACCGGGCATCTGGATGTTGCTTTGATACTCGTTGCGAACCGATTCGCCTTGAGTATCAATCACATGCACTTGTAAAAACACCTGCACTTGGCTGAGCAAATCTTTGTACTTTGCATTCTTGGCCAAATGCAATGCACCCGATTGCTCCACCAGGCTGCGCGTTTCGTCATCGAGCAATCCTGTAAAAAAGATTCGAACCGAGGTCGGGAAACGACTTGCAATCGCAGAGACAACCTCAGACGGGCTACTCCCTGGCAACATCAAATCGGACACCACCAGATCCACCTTGAAAGGGTCTTCCTTGAGCAAAGCAGACAAGGTGTCAAAGTGCTTGACCTGTAAATTTTTTAATATGGCCCGGAAAATTTCCTCGGTCACCATGGCTGAGGTGGGGTGATCTTCCAGAATCAATAAATGACGCATACAACACCCGAGAATTAATTGAATTTTCTGAACGGCGAAATACAAATGGCAAGGGAATCCAGAGCATCCAATGCACGCTCTGAATCTTTGGCGATGCAAGCCTGTTCGCCATTCGCACAGCATATAAATGTTTCTGAGGCCGCAACATTTGCAGCCAACCCTTTGATGCTATGAAAAAAAGCGCGAACCTCTTCAAAAGCGCCGCGCTCAATGTCTAGCCTTGCCCGGAAGGAGTGGGTGTCGTATTCCAGCACCACGCCCTGCAACACCCTGAATATCAAGGCCCGATTGCCCATCACGCGCTGCATGGCCTCTTCCATATCCACCCCATTGATTGTTTCCATCACCAGATCCCTCCTTCTTGAAGCCCACCTGCGTGATTCATGCTACGCGCGGAGCCTTCAGCTCTGACTTACTTCGACTGGGGCCCCAAAAATGGTGCCCCCCGCCGGAGCCAACAAAACCTCCTGAAGTTTTCTCGGGTCCAAAGGCTTTGTGATGCAGGCATACATGCCGGACTTGCGGCACCAGGCAAGATCGTCTTCCAAATCAGAGCCACTTAACCCAATCACGGGGATTTGAGTCATGTCAATTTCGTCGCGCATGGCTTGGGTGGTTTCTGCACCATTGAGCCCAGGCATGTGCAGATCCATCAACACAAGGTCGATTTTTTCGCTCCTTACGATTTCGATTGCCTCATGGCCAGACTTTGCCTCCAACACCTTGCAGCTGTGCGCCTCCAAAACCCAACGCCCCACGTCCAAATTCAAAGCAATGTCATCCACGAGGAGCACCCGCAGGTTGCGCAAACCCTCGGTGCGCACATGATGGCGGACGCGATGAAACGCTGGGCATGGAGACACCGGCTTGCGCACTTCCTCAGGCGGTGAGGCGGGCTCGAATGTAAGATCGATTCGGAAACAACTGCCAATTCCCTCTAGGCTGAACACTCTCACCCGCCCCCCCATCAACTGCGCCAACTCCTTCACAATCGACAAACCCAAACCTGTACCGCCAAAGCGCGATGCCACAGAATTGTTTTCCTGTTCAAACGGCTGAAAGACAGAATCCAGGCGCTCTTCTGCAATTCCCGGGCCTGTATCCAAGACTTCCAATTGAACGCTTAAATCGCCAGACTGCTCCATCACGGAACTGGCGCGAATATCCACGCCGCCTTCGGAGGTGAACTTGATCGCGTTGCTTACCAAGTTGAACATCATTTGCCGCAACCGCATTTCGTCTGCGACGATCCAACATGGATTAGGCAGGGAGCTAATGACTCTTAGATAGAGGCCTTTTTCTGCCGCAACCGGGGTAATCCACTCAACAAGGCGCCGCAAATGCCCATTCAACTCAAGCGGAGCTTGGTTCAAGCGAAGCTTGCCGACCTCCAATTTATTGAGCTCCAGAATGTCGCTGACCAAACCATTGAGATGCAATGTGGCGAGGTTGAGTTTTTCTGCAAGGCCTCGCATATCATCTTGGGCTCGATCCTGTATTGCGCTGGCCAGGACCAACACCGCGCTTAGTGGGCCACGCAGCTCGTGACTGACGGTGCTTAGAAACCGAGAACGGGCCTCGAAGGCTGCCTTTGTTTTAATCCGCTGCAGACTCAGTGCCTTGATCGCCTCTTGCAAACTGCCTGCTTTAACATCCAGCTCCTGGTTGAGCTCCTCATTGGCCTTCTTGACCAGGGCACGCTCTTGGGTCAGCGCCTGCACGGTCTCTTCCAACAATTGGTTGCTCTCTTGCAATTGCTGTTTGGCCTGTAACTGCAGAAAAATAATCCTGTTGGTATCCCGAAAAACAAGATAAATGGTGAACACCGTAACGCTGCCTAGCAAGAGTGTTGCTTGCACATGCCCAAAATACCCGGCCTGATAATCCGCCAGCAACTGGACGGCAAGACCAAACACCAACA
>DASUEF010000233.1:0-15609 GCA_036275215.1 Limnobacter sp.
AAATAATCCTGTTGGTATCCCGAAAAACAAGATAAATGGTGAACACCGTAACGCTGCCTAGCAAGAGTGTTGCTTGCACATGCCCAAAATACCCGGCCTGATAATCCGCCAGCAACTGGACGGCAAGACCAAACACCAACAGCAGGAGGGGAACATACATCAATGAGCGAAGTGCCCACTCGCGGCGCCTGGACAGCTCATCACCCCTCAATACGGCAAGAAACACCCTGCTTTGCGACAGACCAGACCAGGCCAGGATGTGATAAACCAATGCGGTCCATATTGAAAAGTTAGTCCAACCACGAAGATCTGTTTTCGTGAATTCGGCATAGGTCCACGCACCCATTGCAAAGAGCGAGCTCAATAAAGCCAACACAAAAGCTGCAAACTCCAAACTCGGCCACAAAATTTTGCGGATCGACATCAACAGCGTTAGCCCAAAAACAGCCCCGGCTGTCAATGTGGTTGGATACCACCCTGGCAAATCAAGCCAGTGCACCTCCATCAAAGTCAGCCCAGACAGACCTAGGGTCAAACAGCTCAGCGCATTGTAGATGAGGGCTGGAATTCCCCGTCTGTAGAGCAAAACCAAAGCCACCAGCAAAACAAAGACCACCGCAAATTGCGGTGACATCAAGCGCCCCACCCCCGAGGGTTGGAGCACATAGTCAGACCCCAAGAGCGGAACACCGATGGCAGGCGCGATGACCAACAGAGCGGAACCGAGGAATGCCCAATGCAACCTCAACAACAGGTGCTCTACACCCGAATCGGAGGGCTCTCCTACGGTTAATCCATCCAGGCTATGAATATTGGAAGGCTGCATTGGGTGCTCACTCTTGGGTGGTGAACAGCAAATACTATTAGTTGCTGGTAAGTTAGTTTATACACACCGACCTTACCGAGTGGCAAGACGGTAGTTCATGGTAAAACACTTACTAGCTTTTAAATGTGCGAACAAAGGCGGTAAATGAGCACAGATCAATGCGTGCCCCCCCCAATCACCGCGAAATGCAATCCTCCGGATACAACTCCGCCAATATGGTTTTGCCGTGTAAACGCCAAGCCAAGTTCCGCGCCTTCAGATAGTTAAACACCGCCTCCCCCCGGCTTTGTGCCCCCAAGCGGCCAAATGCTTCTTTGATGTGCGCATTGACTGTGTCTGGGCTCATCTGCAATTGTTTTGCAATCTCTTTGCCAGTAAGGCCCAGCAAAATTTGCTCCATCACCTGCGCCTGTTTAATGGTGAGCGGTTTGGGCGAACCGGGCATTTGAATGAGACTTTGGAACTCATTCCGATCACGAATTGCCTGGAGATTAATCGCATCCACGCCCAGAAACTGCTGTACCCGTTCCAAAATATCCGCATATTGGGCACTCTTGGACACGTACAAACCGCCACTTGCTTCAATTTGAGCTTGAATTTCAGGGTGATTAATCGACGAGAAATACACCCGATGCGCCAGTGGGAAGCGGGCAGACACTTGCTTGATCACCTCTTGCGGCTCTGCATCCGGCAACAGGAGATCTGCCACCACCAGGTCCACCTGGAACGGATCAAGAGCCGACAAAGCGTAAATCCCTTCCGCAACCGTGATCTCCAGCCCAGTGATGATGGAGCTGAAGATTTCTTCCGTGATCATGGCAGTGGTCGGGTGGTCTTCGATGATTAGAAGATGCTTCAAATCCAAACCCCGTCTTTATTTCTTGTGTGAAACAATTGTAATTCGCGAGAGGCACCCACCTCCCCCCAAAAATTAGTACCCCCCCTTAGAAGTTTGCAAATTCCAATGCAATCAATTCAGATCATTCAGGCGTTTTGGATTGGTGTAGAGTTGGACCCACACCCAACCACGGCACAACACCCCCATGGAAAGCAGAACGCGAAAAACACAAGACCGGCGACAACAATCCCATGAATTGATATTGCAAAAAGCAGCCGAGGCACTTAAGACACATGGGGCAGAAGGTCTTTCAGTGGCTGGCGTGATGAAGCAGGCTGGGTTGACCCATGGGGGCTTTTATGCTCATTTTGAATCCAAAGAAAAGCTGATTGAGGAGGTGATTGCATGGTCAGCCCAAAACAGCGCCAAGAGCATGAAAGCCTTTATAGAACAACAGGTGGAATGCAAAGCATGTTCGCATGGGGAAGCCTTGCTGGACTATTACCTGAACGATGCCCACGTTGAAAACAGAGACCAAGGCTGCATCACAGCCGCTTTGCTCGGTGAAGCCCCGCGTTACGCACCCGCCACGGTTGCAGAGTCCAACAGTGGACTCGACAGCATGCGGGCAACCATCAAATGGGCCCTTAAAAAAAACGGTTCGCACGATAAAACCGAGCTTGTTCTTGCGGCACTGGTTGGTGGATTACAAATCGCACGTCTGGCCCATGCTGCCGACCGAAAACACAAGCTTAGCGAACTACGAAAAATCATCCTTGGATTGATTTGCCAGTAAACCCCTTTGAATAATTTTCTTGACATACGCATGATCGCAGCATTAAATATGACGGTCATCATATTTAAAGGAATGACTTCATGAATATCCAGAATGCAGTGGTTTTTATTACGGGTGCCAATCGTGGACTGGGCAAAGCCATTGCTCAAGAGGCGTTGGAACGCGGCGCAAAAAAAGTATATGCCGCCTCCAGGGAACTGGAGCGCATTAACTTGCCGGGCGTTATTCCCGTAAAGCTTGATGTGACCAATGCAAACGACATAGAAGCCGCAGCGCAAGCCTGCTCAGATGTCAACGTGTTGATCAACAACGCAGGGGTGGCTGCACCAGTTGGATTTCTGGATGAAGGAGCTGTGGATGCCACGCGCTGGATGTTAGAGGCAAACTTCTTTGGCCCGCTGCGGTTGACCAGGGCCTTTAAACCCGCACTGCTCCAAAACGGCCCAAGCGCTGTGCTCAACGTGCTGTCAGTACTCAGCTGGATGGCACCCAAGCCACTGTCCGTATATGGCGCGAGCAAAAGCGCGGCATGGGGTCTCACCAACGGCCTGAGAAACGAACTAAGCAACTCTTCAATTTTGGTCAGCGGCCTGCATGTCGGGCTGATTGACACTGATTTGACCCGTGGATTTGACGCCCCCAAGCTGAGCACATCGGCTGTTGCAAAATCAGCGTGGGATGGTTTGCTTGCAGGTCTACCAGAAATATTGGTGGACGAGATGAGTGCGCAAGTTAAGCAGGGGCTTTCCGTGGAGCAAGCAGTGTATTTACACGCGGCCGCCATGGCCTGACCACGTATTGACGATATGTCTCCACCTGACGATTCAGCCTCCAGGTTGGATAGGTGGTTTTGGGCGGTCCTCCAGGGCTGCCCGCTTTTTTGATAGATCGCCATGAACGCACTTGAATTTGATCGCCTGCTTTGGCCCCAAACTCCTGCAAAGTCGACTGCCAACAACGTGTTTGTTTTAGAAACTGCGCATGGTTATTTGCGCTACCTTGACACTCAAAAGGACAACAGGCCTAGTTTGGTGTTCCTCTGCGACCCACCGGTTCAGGTCGAGTCCTATCAACCCTTGATTGAACTGCTGGGTGCCAGCTATCGCCTGATTGCCGTCGAACTCCCCGGATATGGGCAGTCAAAAATTAAGTCGGGCAAGGCGATGGCGTTTCGCGACACCACCGAACAGCTGGCGATGTTGCTAAACACACTGCGGCTTAAGCAGTATGTGTTGATTGCGCCATGCGTGACTTGCTTTGTGGCCGTTAGTCTGGTGAAAAACCATGGGCTTAAACCTGCATCCCTGATCCTCATGCAAGCCCCAAGCCTGCAAGAAATGCGCGCCTGGACAGACCGAATGGACCCCAAAAAACTGCTTCGCACACCGTACCTTGGACAGTTGCTCATGCGCATCAAGGCCAAGGGGCTCGCCAGGTTTTGGATGCACTACGCCTCTGGTTCCAAGCAAGCCGGCAGCAAACTGGCTGCCGAGGTCAGCAGGGGCATGGATGCGGGCGCTTCATACCCCTTGGCCTCCATGCTGCAAAGCTGGTATCGCTCTGGCCCGGCAGATGGATCTCTCGAAATACCAACACTGTCCATCTGGGGGCGACGCGATCGATCACACGCCGAGACACCCTGCGGGTGCACGGCCGCGCATTCCAGTGATATGGTTCATTTGGAGATGCACAACACGGGACACTTCTCTGAGCTTGAGGACCCCGAGCAGTTTGTGCGCCTGGTTGCTCCTTTTTTACACAGACATTTGTCAGGCTAAGGCCAAGGAACATCATGCCCGTTGTTCACATCCACATCACCGAGGGCGCCACCCGGGAACAAAAAGCAAAGTTGATCGCAGAGATCACACATTCCCTAGCCACAGTGTTGGGCAAGCGCCCGGAACACACCCATGTTTTGATCCATGAGTTGCCAGAGCCCGATTGGGGCTACTGCGGGTTGCCCACCGACGAATGGAAAACCCACACCCCCCAAGCGGGGAACCTTCCCACCTCTTAGCACTCCAAGGCGAAGAGTGCTAAAATAGCCTTGTAAATGGATGGCCGCCCAACCGGGGGCCTTAACGGAGCATTTTGCGGAGTTTTCGAAAATGACCACCACTGCACTAGCATTGACCAACCCAGCCGCCAGCAGCCGTGCTGTGGCGCTGCGCGACCCTTGGGCACTTGTTGCACGCGGGCCCTTGGGCAATCTGGATGCCTACATTTCTGCCACCCATCAAATCCCCATGCTCACCCCCGAG
Organism: Limnobacter sp.; assembly: GCA_036275215.1. Taxonomy (GTDB): domain Bacteria; phylum Pseudomonadota; class Gammaproteobacteria; order Burkholderiales; family Burkholderiaceae_B; genus Limnobacter. Next base: position 4,722 of record DASUEF010000233.1, read on the forward strand.
GAAGAGCTAGAATTGGGCGAACGGCTACAACGCGACAACGACCTGGAGGCAGCCCGCCGCTTGGTGCTTAGCCACCTGCGCCTGGTGGTGGCCGTGGCGCGCCAGTACCTGGGCTACGGCCTGCCCCATGCAGACCTTATTCAAGAAGGCAACATTGGCCTGATGAAGGCCGTGAAGCGCTTTGACCCCACCCGGGGTGTGCGCCTGGTGAGCTTTGCCCTGCACTGGATCAAAGCCGAAATTCACGAGTACATCATCCGCAACTGGCGCATGGTCAAGATGATCACCACCAAGGCGCACCGCAAGCTGTTTTTTAATCTCAACAGCTTTAAAAAGTATGGTCAAACCCTGTCGCAAGATCAAATTGCCGAAGTGGCGGCCGAGCTGAATGTGCGCCCCGAAGACGTGGCCGACATGGAACGCCGCATGGCGGGCAACGAGTTCAGCCTGGATCCAGTGATTGACGTAGACGGCGAAGAAACCGCCCACAACCCCGTGCGTTACCTGGCCGCCGAGGGCGCCGAACCCAGCGAGGTGCTGGAGGCCGCAGGCCACGAACGCCTGCACAGCGAGGGGCTGGACCAGGCACTGGCCACGCTGGACGAACGCAGCCAGCGCATCATTGCCAGCCGTTGGTTGGCTGGCGAGCAAGCCAAAACACTGCACGACCTGGCTGCCGAGTTGGGCGTCTCGGCCGAACGTGTGCGCCAAATCGAGGTGCAAGCCATGAAAAAAATGCGCACAGCATTGATTAAATACGAGCACGGCGAAGCGTAACCATCGTCATCATTTACGCTTAAAACTCACCTACACTAAGGGCTTGTATCCACAAGCCCTTTTTTATTGCGCACGCACCATGATCACACTGCACCACCTGGAACACTCCCGCTCTCAACGCATCATCTGGTTGCTGGAGGAGCTCGGCCTGCCCTACGAGGTGAAGCATTACAAACGCGACCCAAAAACGTATTTGGCACCGGCTGAACTTTTTAAAATTCACCCCCTTGGCAAAAGCCCAGTGATCACAGACGGCAACATCACCGTGGCCGAGAGTGGCGCCATAGTGGAATACCTCATCGACAAAGCGGGCGGCAAGCTGCGCCCAGCGGCAGGCACCCAAGCACACCGGGATTATGTGTACTGGACTCATTTTGCAGAGGGCAGCGCCATGCCATTTTTGGTCATGACGCTGATATTCAACAAAATCGAAAAGGCCCCCCTGCCGTTCTTCTTAAAGCCGATTGTGTTGCCCATTGCACGGGGCATTTCGGCCCAGGTCAAAAACAGCTTCCTGAACCCCAACCTTGAGCGTCAATTTAAATACCTCAACGACCACTTGGGCAAGAACACTTGGTTTTGCGGTGACCAAATGACCGGTGCAGACATCATGATGATTTTCCCGCTGGAGGCTGCGGCCAGCCGGGCGGAATCCATTAAAAGCATGCCCAATATTGCCGCCTATGTGAAACGGGTGCATGCATTGCCTGCGTATAAAAAAGCGCTTGAAGTGGGCGGCCCATACGATTACGCTTGAAGGCCATGAGAGCAAACAACCAAGCCCTTGAACAACAAGCCACCATCAGCAGCGCCACAGCGGGCGTTCAAGTGGTGCGCGATGGTTTTTTCTTACCAGCACAGGCGGGAATGGCCTTGTTGCCGGGCGACCGAGTGGTGGCCGAATCGGGCGCCCGTGCCGTGATTGAATTCACCGGAGTGAACGACGCCCTGGTGGTTGAGAATGCTGCCGCCGCCACCTTCAACTTGGAAGTGGTGGAGCTCGACCAACCCCCACAGTGGATTGCTAGCGACTTGTTTGGCCAGGGCGTGTACTTTGACAGCAATGCGCCTGAGCGGGTTGCCTCAGCAAACGGGGACGCCCCCAGCCTGTTTGGCCTGTTCAGCCCCAAGCCACCTACAGGCACGGACTTCCCCTTGGCCGAGGCAGCCGTGGGCTTTCTTGCCGTGGGTGCGATTGCAGCCGACTACGACAACCAAGACACGAGCAACACCAACACCACCGCTGAAAGCAGCGCTCCGCCGCCCTCGGGTGGCGACACCGACGGCAACGGTGGCGACAACGATGGTGTTGACAGTGGCGATGATGGAGGTGACGGTGGCGCCGACGCCTCCCCGCTGGACCCCCTCATCAATCCCCTTGGTGATGCACTGGACGGCCTGTTTGCAGCAAGCGGCACAAACAGCCCACTGAGCACCCAAGCCAGCGAGCGGGGCGATGCAAGCGACAGCGTTGCGCCAAGCTTGGTACAAGGTCTTTTGTCTTGATCAAAGCCATGCACTGGATCCGCGGCCCCTTGCTGTTGATTGCATTGCTTGTGGCCATGCCGGCTTGGGCACAACATCGCTTCCCCACGCTACAGGCGCAAGACTTAAACGAAAAACCCCACACTCTGCCTGCCGACTTGCCCGGCCCCCACACCCTGGTGCTGGTTGCATTCAAGCGGGAGCAACAAGCGTTGGTGGACACTTGGATTGACGGATTGCAGCTTAAAAGCCCAGGCAACGTTTACCCATGGGTAGAGCTCCCAGTGCTGGAAGACTATGGGAACTGGTTCCAGTGGTTTGTAGACAACGGCATGCGGCGTGGCATTCAAGGGGAATACAACCGCGAGAAAGTGATCACCGTGTACACGAACAAAAGCGAATTTCGCAAGGCGACCGGAATTGCCAGCGAGGAGACCATCCATGTGCTGGTTGTAAAGCCAAGCGGCGAAATTGTTACCCACCTGCAGGGCGCATATGCCGCCGACAAAGCCAAATTGCTCGCCTCCTTCAAACGAGCGACACCCAACCAGTAAAACATCTTGAGGTATTCCGTTGTGCAGAACGGAATACCAAATCTGCATATAACTATGCACACGCCGATATGGCCCCCGAAGTCCATAAGATGGGTCTCATTAGAACCCAATCGCCCAAAGGACTCATCTGCATGAGCGAGCGCACTCGCCTGAATTTGGATTTTTCTACAGCCCTACCCTTGAGCCATTACATCCAATCACCCGCACCCCGACAAGCCGCTGGTCAACCCGCCAGCATTGCCCGTCCGGTGTTTGGATTTGAATATGCCGAACAATCACAAAAGACCACTGGCCCTTGCGCCCTGGCAGTGATACTGGATTACCACGAAATTGGGTGGAGCCATTTGCCACTTGCAAGCGATGGACACCCCGAAAGCAAGCCCTATCTGCAGGAAGTGATGCGTTGGAGCGAGACGCCAGACCAAGCGGACATTGCGCTCGATACATCGCCCACGGCCATGCTCAAGGCCTTGGGCAAAGCGGGGTTAATTGCACATTGCTACCATGGTGCCAATGAGCCCCAGGCAGCAGAGCTGTATATGCGCCTGCTGGAACACGAACTCTCGCAAGGCAGGCCCGTGATTGCGCTACTGCGCGAACACACCCCAAAGTGCAACAGCACGAAGCCCGTGACCTTGATTTGGCAGGTGGTGTGGAAAATTGGCGAGAACTCTGTGTGGACCAAAACCACACAGGCTCGCAATGCGAATGCCGCTTGGGGTGCACAGGCCTTTACAGAGATGCTGCAAACGCCTTACCCAGGCGTTGGGCATGTGGCGATTACAGCCGAAAAACCCATGCCCATTTGATCAAACATAGGCCAAGGCTCAATGCGCTTGCCTTGGCTTATTTTCCGTCGAGAATCTGGGCCACATCGCTCACCACTGGTGCGGCGTCTGCATTGTGGCGAACCAATAAGCGAGGGCGCCCCTGCTGATCAAACACGTAACTGGCCGATGTGTGATCCATTAGGTATTGGCCGGGCTTGTCGGTGTCTACCTTTGCAGCGTACACCTTCAAGCCACTGAGCAATGGCTTTAAATCCTCAGGATTTTCAGCAGTGAGCGCATCAAAGGTTGGGTTGAATTTTGGCACGTAGCTTCGCAACAGCTCCGGCGTATCGCGCTCAGGGTCCACACTCACAAACAGCACTTGCAGGTTGTTGCCCTTGTCGCCCAGCTTCGCTTTTACTTCTGACCACTGCTGCATGGTGATGGGACACACATCGGGGCAATGGGTGTACCCGAAGAAAATGGCCACCACTTTGCCTTTGTAGCTGTCCATGGTGCGAACCGTGCCGGAGAGGTCTTTCAGCTCAAAATCGGCTTTGAGGCTGGAGCCTGTGATGTCCGTGTTTACAAACTTCGCAGGGCCAACATTGCAGGCCGACAACAACACGGCAGCACCCAACAACACCTTTTTGAACTGCTTGAACAACATACGCTTTACACCACGAAATAATGATCCACCAGCAAGGCGGCAAACAACAAAGCCAGGTAGGCAATTGAATATGCAAATGCTTTTTTGGCCAGTGCATCGCTGTAGTTTTTCCAGATGCGGTAGCCATAAGCAATGAACACTGCATTCAGCACCACAGCACTCACCAAGTAAATAAGACCACTCATTTTCATGGCGAATGGAATGAGTGTGGTGGCCGCCAACATGATGGTGTACAAAAACACGTGAAACTGGGTGAAAGCCGCACCATGGGTGACAGGCAGCATGGGCAAGCCCGCACGGGCGTATTCTTGAGTTCGGTACAAAGCCAAGGCCCAAAAGTGTGGTGGGGTCCACACAAAAATAATGAGAAACAACACCAAGGCCTCGGCTGACACGGTGTTGGTGACTGCAGCCCAGCCCAGCACCGGAGGCATGGCGCCTGAAGCGCCACCAATCACAATGTTTTGTGGTGTGTTGGGCTTGAGCAGCAAAGTGTAAATCACCGCGTAACCCACAAACGTGGCCAGCGTAAGCCACATGGTGAGCGGGTTCACAAACACATACAGCACCCACACCCCGATGCCACCAACCATGCTGGAGAAGACCAGGGTTTGAACGGAATTGAGTTCGCCGCGCGGCAACGGGCGAGCTCGCGTGCGGGCCATCACCGCATCAATGCGCTGCTCGACCAAGCAATTGAAAGCCGCTGCTGCACCGGCGACCAACCAAATTCCCAGGGTGCCAGCAATCAATACCTGCGCGTTGGGCAAGGTGGGCGTTGCCAGAAACATGCCAATCACCGCACAAAACACAATCAGCGCCACCACGCGTGGCTTGGTGAGCGTCCAATACTGCCTGGCGATGTGAGAGATTCCGGTCACGGCTTTGGGTTTGGATGCACTGGGCATGTTGGGGCCTTATGAAATTTTGCGGCTGCTGCCAGCCGCACCTGCAACCCGATAGTTTACCAAGATCAGAGTGACCAGCAAAAGCGCCGCGCCCCCATTGTGCGCCACAGCCAGCCAAAGGGGCAACTGGAACACCACATTGCCAACACCCATGGCGATTTGCAGCGTGAGTATGCCTGCCACGAGAATAGCCAATGCCCGGGTGCCTGCATTGCGCCACAGGGCCAAAGCCAAGCCACCAATCACCAGGGCCACAGCGATTGCACCCATGCGGTGAATCATGTGGATGGCGATGAGGCTGGCCACGTTGAGGATTTCACCGTCAGGCGTCTCACCCAGGTGACGAACAATGTGAAAGGCGTGATTGAACTCCATATTGGGCCAGTAACTGCCCTGACAGGTCGGGAAATCGGTGCAGACCACCGCCGCATAATTGGTGCTCACCCACCCACCCAAAACAATTTGCGCAGCCACCACCACCAAGCCAATGCGTGCGAACACACGCAGCTTTGCAGTGCTGGTAGGAGGGGCCACGGTGCGCACAGGGCTGGTTTGGCGCAGCCACAGCCAGGTGAGCATGCCCAAAATGGTCATGCCGCCAATCAAATGGCCTGTCACAATGGCTGGCTTGAGCAGCATGGTCACCGTCCAAGCGCCAAACGCACCCTGCAAACACACGGCAAACAGCAACCATGTGGCAAGCGCTGGGGACTGTTTTAGCTCATCACGTTTTTTCCAGGCCATCACCGTGATGCCAATAATCAAAAGGCCCAGGAATGTGGCCACATACCGGTGCACCATTTCTTTCCAGGCCTTGGGCATGGACACCGGGCCATGTGTACCCCCTTGTACTTCCACGGCTTCGGCAATTTGCTCCGCCGCTTGATTCGGCGTGAGCTTGCCGTAGCAACCAGGCCAGTCAGGGCAACCCAGGCCAGCGTCGGTGAGGCGCACAAAGGCACCCAACATGATCAGGAAAAAAGTCAGGACGGTGGTGAATGCAACCAGGCGTTTGTAACTCATACTGCGCTCGCTCAATCTACTTAACCAATATTGGATGCCCACAACAGGCGGCTGATGTCTTTGCGGAATTTATCGAACTCCAGGGTCGCATTGGGCGGGAACCGCATCATGACGTGGCCCAACGGATCGGCCACAAACACGTGGTCATGCACACCACCGACCTGTGCACTGCCTTTGCTGCCCACAATGCCACCAGTCAAAGGCAGCCAGTCTTTGAGCTGCTCGGGTGTGGCCCGCACAAAGTGAACGTCGGGAAACTGGCGCAGCAAGAGGGTTTCCAACGGCCCCTCATCGGTCACAAACACCACCCGCTCAATTCGCCCCTGCTCCTTGCCTTTCGAGGCACGCGCCTGCCGCTGGTAATAGAGAGTTTGCTGGCATGTTTCATCGCAGCTGCTCTGAATGGCGGAGATAAGCACCCACTTGCCTTCGACCTGGTTCATGGTGAAGTCGTCGCCGTTGATGTTTTTGAACACGGCTTTGGACACAGCCACTTGCGGATCCAGAATGGTGCCGTAGTTGTTGGTGCCTTCGGGCTTGTTGAAAAAGTACAGGTAAAACGCCACCACAATGGGCAGTGCGCAGGTTAAAAACACCGCGACAATGGTCCACTGCCCTTTGCTTAAACCGCGTTTGGCTGGGGCTGGTGTACTCATATTGATTTTCCTCTATAAAACTCGCGATACACAAAAAACAAAGTCAGCAACACCAGTGCAGCCGTCATGCTAAACCACTGGAAAGCGTACCCCCTGTGCTTGGCCACCTGCTCTGGCAGCGCCACTGCACTGTGGTAGAACCCATTGCGCTGCTTGGTGTCGTACCCAGACACGGCCGCGGACGCATCGCCAAGCTCAACCAGCACAGGCTGCTGCGTGAGTACAAAATTACTCACCGGGCGCTTCACGTGCTTCTCAAACAGCAGGGAGTCAAAATTGGACCACACCGCCTGGCCGTTGTTCTGCTCTTGGTGGATATTGCCCTGCTCACCCAAGCCAATGCCCTGCAGTTCGGCTGCCTGCGCAAAGCGTGGCAACAAGGTGGCTTGCAGCAGCACGCCCTGCCCCCGTCCGGGTCCGTCCAAATCGGGACCTGGCATGGGTGGGGCCACACGCGGCTCGCGCGGGTCGCGCAGCAAATAGCCGCGGTCCACAGGCACCACGTGCTCTGCGCCGTCGGGTTGGAATGCCTGCACCACCTGCACTGCTGGCCTACCATTCACTTGGCGATTGTCGATGTATACCAGCGCGCCCGGAATAAATCGACCCTTCAACTCCACTTTGCGGTAGGACAAATTGTCCAAGTCGACCACCGCTTGCAAGGGCGTGATGGGGGCCGCAGCCAATGCAGCCACTTGCTGGTTGTGCAGGGCTTGTTTTTGCGTTGCGCGGGCCGTTTGCCATTGACCCAAGTTGAAGGTGAGTGCGGCCATGCCAAAACCCAACAACAAAGTGAGCATCAGCTTGCCGCGCCTGGGCGTTCGCGGGGCTTTAACCATGACATACTTCCCATGGTGCAAGCAGCACACATTTGGTCTGAAAGGTGGTTCCCATGAAGGTGATTATTGGCCTGGCGTTTTTGGTGATTTTGGCCAGCCTGGCATCGGCGTTTTTCTTTCTGATGAAAGACAAGAGCAAGTCGTCTCGCACAGTCAATGCACTCACGGTGCGTATTGGCATGTCGATTGCATTGTTCCTGCTCATACTGCTCTCTTACTACATGGGCTGGATTGAAGCCACCGGAATTCGGTAATCAAAAAAAAGCCACCGGTGTTTTGCCAGTGGCTTTTTGTTCTTTGGGGTTGGCGGTTTACAGCCAGTACACCACCACGTACAAACCCAACCACACCACGTCCACGAAGTGCCAGTACCAAGCGGCTGCTTCGAAAGCAAAATGGTTCTGAGGCGTGAAATGGCCTTTGATGCAGCGGATCATGATGAAGAACAGCATGATGGCACCAATGGTGACGTGAAAGCCGTGGAAACCGGTCAACATGAAAAAGGTTGAGCCGAAAATACCAGACTGCAACGTCAGGTTGAGATCGCGGTAGGCGTGGATGTATTCATAAGCCTGGAAACCCATGAAGATGGCACCCAGCAACACGGTGAGGGCCAGGCCCAACACCAGCTTGCCACGCTGGTTTGCGATCAATGCGTGGTGCGCCCAGGTGAGCGTGAGGCCCGAGGTGAGCAACAAGGCCGTGTTGATGGTTGGAATGGGCCAAGGGCCAATGGTTTGGAAAGACTCCACGGTGCCTGCGGGGCCCGTGTTAGGCCAGTTGGCGGTGAAGTCTGGCCACAAGAAGGCTTTGTTGTCCAGGTCGCCCAACCAAGGCAACGCAATTTGACGTGCATAAAACAGTGCGCCAAAGAAGGCTGCAAAGAACATCACTTCAGAAAAGATGAACCAGCCCATGGACCAGCGGAAAGACACATCCACGCGGTCGCTGTACATGCCACCTTCGGACTCACCCACCACATGTTTGAACCAACCAAACAGCACAAAGAACAGAATGGCCATGCTCAGCGCGAATGAGGCTGCGCCCCAGCTTCCACCGTTGACCCAATTGGTCATGCCCGCAACAAAAAAGAGCATGGCCAGCGCACCCAGAATGGGCCACTGGGACAAGCCCGGCACAAAGTAATATGGTGCATTCGCACGCATGGTGGTTTCTCCTATTCCTAGAGTTTAATTTTGCTTCAGTACTGCATTGGCCAGCCCGGTTTTATTGCGCCGAACTCACCACGACATTCACCAACACCAGCAAGCCCACCACAAACAAGGCTGCTGCACCTATGCCCACCACGATGACGTGAATGGGATTTAATCTTTGCATGTCTTCGGTGTGGGCTTTGCCCTTGCGCACACCAAAAAACGACCACAACACCGCCGACAGGGTTTGCAGAAAGGTGGCTTTGTCGCTTTTGCGGCTCACCGCCTTTTTGATGTCATTCGACACACACTACCCCAAATTCGCTGGCATTATTGCGCCGACATGGCTGTGGCGCCCGCCACTTCAAAAAACGTATAACTCAAAGTGATGGTGTGAACATCCTTGGGCAATTCCGGATTGATCACAAACACCACAGGAAACTCCTTTTGCTCCCCGGCCTTGAAAGGCTGCTGCTTGAAACAGAAACATTCCAGTTTGGTGAAATGTGCTGCAGCCTTGCTGGGCAAGTAGCTTGGTATGGCCTGCCCAGCGGTGTCGTTGGGCAGGTTGTTGTACACCACGTAATTCATGGTCACCAACTCACCAGGGTGAACTTTCATGCGGTTGGTCTCGGGCTTGAACTGAAACTTGCCCCGCTCGTTTGCATCAAAGATCACCTCGATGGTGCGGCTGGTATCCACCTGCGTATTTTTTACAATTTCATCGGCATCGCGGGTTTGCGGCGTTAACACATTGATGCCGGTGATTTCGCAAATGGCTTTATAAATGGGCACCAGGGCGTAACCAAAACCAAACATGGCCACCACGATCACCAGCAAACGCACCAGCATTTGTTTGTGCAAACCACCTGTTTTTGCGTTGGACTGCTGACCTTGTGACATACACACCACCTGTACTGCTTAGTTCACCAAATTCAGGATGCTAGGCTCCATCACCTTGCGGACCACAATCCCCAGAAAAAACACCAACACCACCGACAGCAAAATGAGGCCGGTGCGCTTGTTTTGCTTGGACTTCTCTTTTTCTTCAGGGGTCAAGGCCATTCCTTTGTACTGCTTGTTTCAACATTCGTTGTACAAAACAGCCTGTTGCACAAGCCACTTTGTACAACGCAAGGCGCTTGGCCTTGCGTTGAACTGCCGGTGAATTACTTCACTGTGGGCGGGTTTTCAAAAGTGTGGAAGGGTGCTGGTGAAGGCACAGTCCATTCCAGACCTTCGGCGGCTTCCCATGGCTTGGCAGGTGCTGCTTCGCCTTTCTGGAACATCCATGCCCTGAGAACACACCACAGGAAGATCAGCTGAGAAAGACCAAACCAGAATGCGCCGATGGTGGCAATGGCGTGGAAGTCGGTGAACTGTGTGGCGTAGTCAGCGTAGCGACGTGGCATACCGGCCAGCCCCAGGAAGTGCATGGGGAAGAAGGTGAGGTTAAAACTGATCAAGCTGGACCAGAAGTGCAGCTTGCCCAGCTTCTCGCTGTACATGCGGCCGGACCACTTGGGCAGCCAGTAGTAGGTGCCTGCAAACAGGGCAAACAGGGAACCCGCCACCAACACGTAGTGGAAGTGTGCCACCACGTAGTAGGTGTCTTGCAACTGAATGTCAACCGGTGCCACCGCCAGGATGAGGCCAGTGAAGCCGCCCATGGTGAACACGAAAATGAAGCCCACAGCAAACAGCATGGGGGTTTCGAAGGTCATGGAACCGCGCCACATGGTGGCCAGCCAGTTGAACACTTTCACGCCGGTTGGCACAGCAATCAGCATGGTGGCGTACATGAAGAACAACTGGCCCGTGACTGGCATGCCGGTTGTGAACATGTGGTGCGCCCACACAATGAAGGACAGAATGGCGATGGACGCTGTGGCGTACACCATGGAGCTGTACCCAAACAGGGTTTTGCGGGCGAAGGTGGGCACAATGTGGCTGATGATGCCGAAGGCCGGCAAAATCATGATGTACACCTCGGGGTGACCGAAGAACCAGAAGATGTGCTGGTACATCACAGGGTCACCACCGCCAGCGGCG
>DASUEF010000234.1:0-10891 GCA_036275215.1 Limnobacter sp.
GAATCACAGATTGGCCGTCGCCAAGGGGCTGGGCATCCGGTGACTTCCAGGAGCAAGCGATGAAGCAAAGGAGATTGGCCCCAGCGGCTAAAACTTCAGCTCCACGCCCACATACACACTGCGCCCTTCCCCCGGCGCAAACTGCGCCGTGTCGGCGCCCATGGCGTTCACGATGACGCCGGTGGTGGCTGCGTACACTTTGTCGGTTAGGTTGCGTGCATCCACAAAAAACCGGGTGTTTTTGTCCAAGGGGTAAATGGCGCTCAAGCCCAGCAGCAGGTAGGGGTCGCTATGGAAAGTATTCTGCAAGTCCACCGCATAGCCTTGTGGCACGTATTCCAGGTTGGGTGATATGCGCCATCCTGCCGGGTGTTGGTACTCCAGTTTAGCGCGCACATATTCTTCAGGCACTCCGGGGATGGAGTTGTTGCCATAGGCGCGGTCATTTTTGAACGTAAAGCGGCCCAAGGTATAGGCCAGTTGCCATTGGGTGTGGTCTCCAGGCGTGAACCACTGCGTGCCTAGGCTGCCGCCCAAGCCCAGTTCGATCCCCTGGTGAATGGTGTCGTCGGCATTCAAAATGGCACTTGCACCGGGCACCAGCGGATTAAGCTGGTAGGTCACAAACTCGTTCTTGATGCGGCTGTGGTACACCGCAGCGTCCCATTGCAGCGTTTCCCAGCGGCCTCGGCTGCCCAGTTCCAGGGTGCTGGATTCTTGCGCTTTCAAATCGCGGGCGCTGCTTGTCTCAGAGAACGTGGGCGGCTCATAGGCCTTGCTGAGATTGCCAAACACTTGCACTTGGGGGGCTGGCTCCCACAACATGCCGAGTTTGGGACTCCACTGGGCATAGCGGCGCTCGTAGCTGCCATTCCCGTTGGCAGCAAACCGGTCTTGCAGGGTGCGTTTGGCGTGGGTCCATTGGGTGCCTGCAATCCCTTGCAACGCGTCGGTGATCCACACCCGAGTTTCTAGGTGAAGCTCGTTGTTGTGTGCCTTCTGGCTGTCTTCGTTGTTGAGCACAGTGGCGGGTGCCGTCAAGGGGGCAAAAGTGCGCGCCTGGGTGAATCCCCGCACCACATTCCAGCCCACGGTGGTTTGTTGGCGCAGGTCCATCCAAGTACTTTGCGATTCGCGGTTGCCAAACATGCCCACGTCGCGTGTGGCCTGGTCAATCAAGCCAAAGGCCAAGGGGTGGTATAGGTTTTTGTCTACAGCGTACACACCAGCGTTGTACTCGGTGCCGCTGGGGGCAATCCAGGTGGTTTTGTTGGCCATCCGGGTGATCACAAAGTCCCGTTGAGAGCGGTTGTTTTTCGAGGCCGGGTTGGCTTGCCGGCGGTCTGTTTGCATTTGCGCTTTGGTGAGGTTGCCCGGCAATTCTTGGTTCATGTCGCCATGAATCACATAAAAACGTGTCTCCAGTTGTGGATTGATTTTCAATCCTGCGTTGGCATTGAGCCGAGTGTTTTTCTGGGCGCTGAACTCACGAAAACCATCGGAGCGCAACTGCGACAGCGAGGCGAAATAGTCCCATGCGCCCACCACGTCACCGGTTTTTACCTGGAGGCGGGCAAATTCGTCTGGCCCGGCATCTGCGCGCAGCACGCTGTGAGGCAAGGTGTACCCGGTGGGAGTTACAAAGTTGATCGCACCGCCTAGGCTTGCTGCGCCGTGTTGCAAGGCATTGCTTCCCTTGTAAACCTCCACGTGTTGCAAGGCGAGTGGGTCGATGTCCTGAAAATCTGACCCCCCATCGGCCAAGTTGATCGGGATGCCATCTTGCAGAAGGCGAATGCCGCGCATGTGGAAGGTGCGGGACAAGCCTGAGCCGCGGATGCTCAACCGAGATTCTTCGTTGACACGGCTTTGTGAAAACACCCCGGGTGTGAAATCCAGCATGTCCTTGATGGTCACGGCCTTGCCGGTTTCAAACGACTTGGCATCCACCACAGCGGTGGCGCCAGGTGTTTGATCCAGTCGCCCTTGTGCAACCCGCACACTGGCGGCACTCAGGGCCTCGCGTTGGGCATGTACCTCCACAGCCTGGAGTGTGTCGCCGTGCGACACGCCACACCAGCCGCCCAGTGTGGTCATCAACAGTCGACAGGCAAGTGGTGTTGGGGCAATTCGGCTCATCAGCTGCAACACATGGTTTTGGAAAGCCGTGTTTATAGCCTGCAATGCCCTGCAACAACATGCGGCATATTGTCGCAGCGCAAGCGCGCAGGTGTTTGCAAAGGCCTATTGCTGAGGCTTGGCAGTACAATCTGGGCATCATGCAAAGTCCGTTACACTTCTCGTCCTGTATCGTCCGTGCCAAACGGTTTTTGGCAGGGCCTGTGGCCACGCACGCCGGGCAGTCTGAGCGCCAACAGCAATTGCGCACCGTGGTGTGGATGCGCATGTTTGCCGTGGGCGCTTTGGTATTGCTGCTTGCAGCCTCGGAGTGGTTGCTTGGGGTGGCCTTGCCCAACCCCTTCCTGGCCTTTGTATTGGGTTTGATGGTGGTGCTCAACTTGATGACGCTGCTTCGCTTGCGGCAGGGGGTGCCTGTTGGGCGCTACGAGGTGGGGGCTCAACTTTTTGCAGACCTTGCAGCGTTCTCCTTGCTGCTGTATTTCACTGGCGGTGTTACCAATCCGTTTGTGGCCCTGTATTTGCCTTTGTTGGGATTGGCTGCCACCTTATTGCCGTGGCGCCAGGTGGTGTTGCTTGCGCTGTTTAGCGTGCTGGCCTACACCGTGCTCATGGCCCATTACGTGCCGCTGGTGTTGGCCAATCCCGATGATGGAGTGCACTTTCACCTCATCGGTATGTGGATCAACTTCATTGCCAGCGTGTTGATTTTGGTGCTGTTTGTGGCCCGCTTGAGCAATTCCGTGCGCCAGCGCAACCACGCATTGGGTTTGGCGGAGCGTAAGTTGGCTCAGCAATCGAGCATGGCGGCCTTGGGCAATCAGGCTGCCTCCATTGCGCACCAGTTGGGCACACCGGTGTCCACGATTGTCATGGTGCTGGAAGATTGGAGTAACGATCCGGCGATCGCCCTGCCGCCCGCCGATCTGGCTGCTGTGAGGCATCAATTGCAGGCGATTGAGCAAACCTTGCAACAGCTCAAGGCTCAGGTGGCCCAGGGTCGTTATCCAGAGCAGTTCATGGTCCAGAACCCGGCCAGCGCAGTGCACGTTTGCGTGGCGCAGTGGCGCAACCGCAACCCCCAGCAGGAAGTGCTGCTGCTTGGATTTGACGCGTCTTGGTCATCCCAGCAGCGGGTGGCTGGGGATTTGCTGGTGTTGGGTTTAAATACATTGCTGGACAACGCCATGCAGGCTCAGGCCCGTGTGGGTGTGGAACAGCCGCTGCGTTTGCATGCCGTGGTCACGCAGCAGGCGTGTGAGTTGCATGTGCAAGACCAAGGCGGTGGTGTGGCCCAACACTTGTTGCCCATGCTGGGCAAAGCGCCGGTGCAAGCAGACGTTTTGGCCAACGGACCTTCAAGCGGGCAGGGCATTGGCCTGTTTTTACTGGGTGGTTTGCTGGAGCGGGCTGGTGGGCGCCTGCAATTCAAGAATGCACAAAACGGCTTGCAAGCTGTCATGGTGTTGCCATGGCAGCCTTAGACCGGTTTATTTTGATCGTGGACGACGATCCTGTTTTTACAGGCACGCTTCTGCGGTCGCTGGCCCGCATGGGAGTGCGGGCGGCCATGGCGCACAACCGGGACGAGGCCATGGCGCTGGCCCGTCAGCACGCTTTCAGCGATGTGGTACTCGACCTCAATTTGGGTGAGCAGTCTGGTTTGGCATTGCTTGCGCCTTTGCGGGCTGCTTTGCCCAATGCCAATCTGCTCATGCTGACCGGGTATGCCAGCATTGCAACCACGGTGCAAGCCATCAAACTTGGGGCGGACAATTACCTGGCCAAGCCCACCACCACAGCGGCCATTCTCAAAGCGCTGGATCAAGATGCGTCACCAGATCAACGGGATGTTGCGCAGGGTGATGTCCCCATGTCGGTGTCTCGCCTGGAGTGGGAGCACATTCAGCGGGTGCTGGCAGAGCACCAGGGCAATGTCTCTGCAACCGCCAGGGCGCTCAATATGCACCGCAGAACTTTACAGCGCAAGCTGGCCAAGCGGCCGGTTGGGCGCTGACTAATTCATATTTAGAACAATTTCGGGAACTTTATTTGACCCATAGGCTCAGACTATGAAGCCTGCTGCCCACAGCCTGGGATGTTGTGCGTCCCTGACGGGGCTCTTTTTAGCAACGTTTGCAGGCCATTCTTGCAGTGTTCGTCAACCTACAAATCAAGAATTAACCATGACAGCAACAACCATTCAGTGGATTGCCGCCTTACTTTTTGCGGGCGCACTCATTCATACCTTTTCTGCAAGTTACTTCGAGAAGCTTGCTCACCATAGCAAGCATCACAGCGGGCTCTTCCATTTGCTGGGTGAGGTGGAGGCCGTGTTTGGCATTTGGGCCTTGTTTCTCATCATCGCCATGGCTTTCACCGTGGATCTTGGCTCGGCGGTGGAATACGTGGACACCCGTCATTACACCGAGCCACTGTTTGTGTTTGTGATCATGGTGGTGGCGGCCAGTCGCCCCGTGCTGGATGCTGCCCGCTTGTTGGTAGAGGGCATGGCAAGGTTGATGCCGTTGGCTCCTGCGGTGGCCTTCACCTGGTTGGGTCTGTTCCTGGTGCCTTTGTTGGGCAGCTTCATCACCGAGCCGGCAGCGATGACTTTGGCCGCTTTGTTACTGCGTGATGTGTTGTTTGCCAAACATGTGCCCAATAAAATCCGTTACTGCGGTCTGGGTGTGTTGTTTGTGAACATCTCGATTGGCGGTGTGCTCACCAACTTTGCTGCACCTCCGGTGCTGATGGTTGCGGGCGCTTGGGGTTGGAGTACTTCATTCATGATGCAAACCTTCGGCTGGAAGGCAGCCATTGCTGTGTTCATCAACGCCACTGTGTTTGTATTTTTTGCTGCCAAGCACCTCACCGGCGAGGTCAAAGCGCCCGAGGCCTTGGGCGAAAATGGCGAGAAGCTGGCCCCAGTGCCTTGGTGGGCCATCGCAATTCACCTGCTCTTCCTGCTTGGTGTGGTGGTGTTTGCCCATCACCCCGCCGTGTTCCTGGGGCTCTTCCTTTTCTTCCTGGGTTTCACCGTGGCTTACAGCACGTTCCAAACCCGCCTGCTCTTGAAAGAGGGTTTGCTGGTGGCCTTCTTCCTGGCTGGTTTGGTGGTGCTGGGTGGCATGCAGCAATGGTGGTTACAGCCCGCAGTAAGTGGGTTGAACGACGATGTGCTGTTTGTGGCTGCCATGGCGCTCACGGCCATCACCGACAATGCGGCCCTCACTTACCTGGGTTCGCTGATTGAAGGCACCTCCGAGGGTTTCCGTTACGCTTTGGTGGCCGGTGCGGTGGCCGGCGGTGGTCTCACCGTCATTGCCAATGCGCCCAACCCAGCCGGGCTTTCCCTGCTCAAGGGGCAATTCCCCAACGAGGCAGTGTCCGCCTTGGGTTTGTTGGGTGGAGCTTTGCTGCCCACCGCCGTGGCGGCGGGTGCGTTTTATTTCTTGTAAAACTCAGCGTGCAAACGGGCTGACACCGATGAGGTACACATGCAGCCATGCTGCAAAAACCAGCCAGCCCAGCACGCCCACCACCACTGTCATCAGGGTGCCAATTTTACTCAACGGCACCTCGCTTGCCCGGCCCGGGCGTTTGCGGGCGCTTTTGAACACCATCACTGCCCATGCCAGGAAAGTACCAAACAACACCATGTCTGCCAGCGTGCCGTTGGCCAGCAGATGGGCCAGGGCCCACACTTTCACCGACAGGGTTGTGGGGTGTTGCAATTTGGCTTTGATGTGATTACCCGGCACATACGTGGCCGCCAGCAAAATCATCGAGAACAGCATCAGCAATGCGGCAATGTGCCGCATTGCTGCAGGTGGGTTCCACACAAACACGGGGTCCAGGCGGGCTTGCCCATAGCCCACCACCATGATCACAAAGCCCGCAATGGCCACAGCAGTGTAGAGGCCCTTATAGCGGGTCATGCCCAGCTTGTTCACCAGCGCGTCACGCCAGTGTTCGCCTGGTATACGCAGCGCATGCACTCCAAAAAAAATCGCCAAGCCAATCAGCAACAACAGCATCCCCATTCATCTTCTCCCAGTTTGGTTTGGAGGGGATTATGTCACGTCATTGGCAAATGTCCCCAGTTTCTCGGGTTTGGGCAATAGGCGTGCAAGCCATTGCGGGCAATTGTCCCAGCCCAGCACGTTGTGTTCCCGCACACCACCCTCGCTAAACACGCGCGTTCCCATCAAGTAATCAAACCAGGGGCGGGTGACGCACCAGTTGGCACCTGGGTGTTTGCCCATGTGGTGGTCGTAATGCCAAGGCACACGTTGCTCGCCCCAAGCCGGGTTCATGTGGCTTTTTTTGTGGACTCTGTAATAGTTGGCTGCGCTGTACCACAGCGCACCCACAAAAAACGGCGCCACCGGGAACAGCGGGGCCACGGCAACTGCACTGCCAATCAAAGCCCAGGCCTCCTTGCCTTGCGCATGCATGCCCAGCGGGAAGCGCTCGTAGTTGGGGTCGTAATAACCGTGTGCACGCACCTCGCGGTGGTGCTCATGAAAATGAAAGGCCCAGAATGTGCCCCGCTTCTTGCCCAAACCATGCAGCACATGTTTGTGCATGCTCCATTCCACGGCGTTGGCCGTCAGAAGGCCCAAAGGAATTCCCAACATCGACTGTGTCTCCCGGTTATTGGTTTTGGAGTGTGTTCAAGGCCTTGTCCAGTGCACGGCTGCCCAGTTCAACATGCTGGCGGGCCAGCACCTCACAGCGGCGGTACTCTCCAGCCCTCAAGGCCTGGGCCAATTGCGCCAGTGTCTCCACATCGCAGAATTCCTCTGCCATCACATGGGTAAGGGCATGCCAGGCTGCGCGGTAAGTGTGGTTCATGGAGTTGAAAGCCAGTTTGAAAACCATGTTGCCACTGTGTTGCACCACAGCATGCCAATAGTCGAAGGCCAATTGTTGCAGGGTACCCAGGCATTGCGGATTGTCGGGTTTGGCCAAAGCATTGCGCATTTGCCTAACCAAACCTTCCAGGGTGACATGCAGTTCAGCCTGCCCGTGGCGGGCCGCGTGGCTAGCCACCACGGGGGCCAAGGCCTTGCGCAATGCCACAATGCCCCGGGCCAGTTCCAGGTTGATCTGCCCATGTCCATTTACCATCAGGCTGGGCAGCAACTCCAGGCCAGCCTCAGCCTCAAAGTTCTCGACTTGGGTGGCGCCCCCATGGCGCACCTTCACCAACCTGGCCTGCTGCAGGCGCTTGATGGCCTCCCGCACAGCACCGCGATTGACCTGTAGGGTTTCTGCCAGCAGGCGCTCCGAGGGCAGCTCACTGCCTTCAGGCAATTCACGGCTCAGAATCCGGTCACGCAGCCTTGCGTACACTTGTTCCGACAACGACTGTTTGTTGACTGGGGCGTGTAAAGGCATGAGGAGGCTCTGCTGTCAAACTGGTAAACTCATCATACCAGTTAAAATTTCAGACAGACAAGCCCCGCCGCATTCATCGACGCGTTCTACCTGTGTCGGCAGCGGGCAAGCGCTTGGCCAAACTCGCCCTCAAGAAACTCAAGCTTGGGGTGACTCGCTCGGGTCACCAAGGCGATGGTTCGCGTTGGCAATGGTTCAGCCAGGGCCACTTGCACCACCTCAGCCCCGTTCAATATTCCCGCTTTCACAGCCATGTCTGGCACCAGTGCGCAGCCAATTCCAGCGTCCACCAATTGCACCATGGTGCTCAAGTTGGTGGCCTCCACACTGCCCGCCTCGGCGCCTTTGTCGGTTTGTGTGCCACAGGCCAGCAGGGAGTGCTCCCGCAGGCAATGGCCCTTTTCTAGTAGCACCAAGCGGTTGCTGGCGTTCAAGTCAGCCAGTTTTTGCCGTTCTTGGCCAGCCAGTGGATCGTCCTTGGGTGCAATCAAGCATAGGTTTTCTTCAAACAACACTTGAGATTGAAGTTTGCCCAGGTCCACGGGCAGTGCCAATACAGCGGCGTCCAGCTCCCCGCTTTCCACTTCGGTCAACAACACCAAGGTTTGGCTCTCCCGCACCGTCACCTGAAGTTTTGGAAAATGTTTGCGGCAGGTTTTCAGAATGTGGGTCAGTAAAAAAGGAGCAATGGTTGGTATCACCCCAAGCTTGAGCACACCACTGGCTGGGTCGGCGGCTTGCTGCGCAAGTGCAATCAAGTCGTGGCTTGCACTCAGAATGTCCTGTGCTCGTCTTACCACTTCGGCGCCAATTTCAGTCAGGGCCACCCGCTGTCGGTCTCGTTCCACCAACCGCACATCCAGGGCACGTTCAAGTTCCGATATGCCACCCGAGAGTGTGGACTGCGTAACAAAGCATTGTTCAGCAGCTTTGGTGAAATTAAGCGTGTCGGCCACGGCGACCAAGTAACTCAGTTGTTTGAGCGACAGGGCCGCTGCATGGTGGAATCGTTGTGTCATCGGGAAAACCGATCAATGTGAATGGAATTAGCTGCCAGATAGTTTAATGCACTTTTGGAAAACTCCTCGCTCTGCAAAATGGAGTATGGCAACGTTGTGCGCGCATGGTGCTCACACAGCTCGGGTAGAGCCAGCAGAACCAAGCATGCAGGTGATTTCGGGCACACCCCGCAGCACAATGACGCCGATTATTCAGCGCGTCTCAGGTGCCTCCATGTCTTCTTCTGTGCCCAGTCAAACCATTCGTGATTTGCTAAAACCGCATGCGCCGTTTTCATGTGCCGAAGACGAGCTGCGTTTGCAATCCTTGTCCTCACAGGTGGAGGCCAAGCAACCGTTTGAGCTGTTGGTGATGGCATTGGACATACGCAAATCCACCATGTTGATGAAAGAGGCCAAGCGATTCGACCTGTACGCGAGCGCTGTTGGGGGCTACATTGAATACTCAGAGAAGCTAGTTCGAGCCAATGACGGCTGGTTCGATAAATTCACAGGCGATGGCTTTCTGGCATTTTGGCTGGTTGAAGAAAATAGCCAACAGCGCGTCATTGAGCAAGTGCTGGGTTTGTGTCGACAGCTGATCGACCGATTCGATAATCACGTGATAGACGCTTTGCGCAGCAATTCTCGCAACATGCCCAGCGGTGTAGGCGTCGGGGTGGGTATGGACATTGGTTCAGGTCACTTGGAGTTATTTGCCAAAGACATTGCCGTGCTTGGTAGCCCAGTGGTTGGCGCCGTTCGCATGGAACATTTGTGCACCAAACCCGGTGACGTGTATTGCAATGTGTCCTTGGGGCAACTGCTTCGCCATGCCCAGATGACCTTTGGGCACAACATTCTGTTGCATCCAACCCACCTTGAGACCAAAGAGTACCCCGATGGGCAAGAGGCCTACAAACTGCAATGGACGGGGATTTGAATCCAAAAGACTGTGGTTGGTGTTGAGCTGGCGTACCATATCCATATTGCCCTGTGCTTCAAAGCTCGCTGTGAACATTTGCACCCAGTTTTCCAATCAAGCTCGAACCGCCGATGCTGAATTTCTTCGCCTTGGCCTGGTGCGCACGCGAGCCCGCACCCTGGGTTTGTTGGAGAACTATGCACACGCGCTCGGGGACGAATGCCGCGTGCCTTGCCGCCCCGAGTTGAATCCCCCGCTGTGGGAGCTTTGCCATGTTGCTTGGTTTCAAGATTGGTGGTTGGCCCGCAATCCACATTGGATGCAAGGGCTTGGATGCAAAGCAGACATTGAGCGTTTGGCTTCGCGCCTACCCAATGCGGATTTGCGTTTGAACTCCAGCATCATTGCCCACGACCTGCGATGGGACATCGGCCTGCCAGACCTGGCAGGTACGCGTGCATATCTGGATGCGTCTTTGCAGGACACCCTGCAACTGCTGAGCAAGGCAGGTGATTTGTGCAAATCCCAGCCCCACCTGCAAGACCAATTTCTTTATTTTTTCCGCCTCAGCTTGTTGCATGAACAAATGCACAACGAGGCCGCCGTCTTCATGGCCAAGCAGCTCGACATTCCACTGTCTGCGCAATGGGCCCGCCGTGGCAGCGCACAGCCCCACCATGCCGATGCGGTTCTCCGCATCCCTGGCAGTTCCTGGACACTGGGTTGGCAAGGTCCAGGTTTTGCCTTCGACAATGAACTACAGGCCCACCCAGTGTATGTGGAGCCTTATGAAATGGATGCAGTGCCCGTGAGTTGGGGGCTGTATTTGGCTTTTGCGCAAGACACGGCGCACCCCCTGCCCCAGGGCATCACCTGGGTGCAAGGTGAATGGCAAATGAGGGCTTTTGGGCATACCCAAGCCCTGAACCTGAATTCGCCCGCTGAAAACCTAAGCTGGGACGATGCCCAAGCCTATTGCCAATGGGCGGGAAGGCGCCTGCCCACCGAGGCTGAGTGGGAGTACGCTGCACACACCCATGCTGGTATGCACTGGGGCCAGGTGTGGGAATGGACCGCCGACACCTTTCTACCTTTCCCGGGGTTTGAAATGCACCCCTACCAAGACTATTCCAAGCCTTGGTTCAACGACCGCAAGGTGCTCAAAGGCGCAAGCTGGGCCACCGCACAAGAGATGGTGCACCCCAAATACCGCAACTACTTCCAGCCCGATCGCCGGGATGTGTTTTCTGGGTTTCGCACCTGCGCAGTGATGTGATCTTTGATCGGAAAATCCGATCAAAAGGCGGGATTTAATCCGTTAGACGAATACCAATGCCCTTGGCAGAATGATTCTTGTCGCATTCCCCGCGTTGCAGGAGCCAGCCATGAGCATTCAAACCATGACCCAGATTGTTGGAATCAG
>DASUEF010000235.1:0-9892 GCA_036275215.1 Limnobacter sp.
TGGGGCTTATTCTACGCTGCTTTGCGGTGCCACTTGCACCTCGACGTCACCGGGGCCATGCCCCTTGGCGACGGCCAATCCCAGGCCAGAGCAGAAGGCTTGGTGCGAGCATCCAGAAAACCTGCCCTTGCGTGCCGCAAACGACCGGTGACACCGCACCGCAGGGGCGTGGCAGGGGCCGAGCCCGACCGCGCAGTTTTGTCGGGGCGGACCCAGGGCATTCAGGCGGAGCCAAGGGGTCAACAGGTTTTCAGCGAGAAACAAGCCTCTGCTCGGCCTTGGGCCAGTAAAGAGGCTCGGCTTGTGGCCAAGTCGTTGACCTCACCGAACTGGCTCAGCCTTGTGCATCACCAACTCCACCCAATCCTGGTGCTCCAAAAACCACTTCACTGTTTTCCGTATTCCAGTCTCAAAGGTTTCCTGCGGCCGCCAACCCAACTCGCGCTCAATCTTGCGAGCATCAATGGCATAGCGTCGGTCGTGGCCTGGGCGATCTGTCACAAACTTGATTTGTTCGTTGTAGCTCTTGCCATCCGGGCGGGGTTGCATTTCATCGAGCAGGCGGCACACCAGTTTTACCACGTCGATGTTGGCCATTTCATTCCATCCACCGATGTTGTAGGTTTCGCCCAGAACACCGCGTTCAAGCACAGTGCGTATGCCTCGTGTGTGATCTTCTACAAACAGCCAATCACGAACCTGCATGCCGTCGCCATACACGGGCAAATGTTTGCCCCGCAGCGCATTGTTAATCATCAACGGAATCAACTTTTCAGGAAAGTGATAAGGCCCGTAATTGTTGCTGCAATTGGTGGTGAGTACTGGCAGACCATAGGTGTGGTGCCAAGCCCTTACCAAATGGTCGCTGGCTGCCTTGCTTGCAGAGTATGGGCTGTTGGGTTCGTATTTATTGCTCTCAGAGAAAGGCGCATCGTGGGGGCCAAGCGTGCCGTACACTTCATCGGTGCTGACATGCAAAAAACGGAAATTGTTTTTTGCTTCACCTGCCAAGCCACTCCAGTACTCACGCACACACTCCAGCAATCGGTAAGTGCCCACCACATTGGTTTGTATAAACGCCTCTGGACCCAGTATGGAGCGATCCACGTGGCTTTCGGCGGCAAAATTCAACACTGCCCGAGGTTGGTGTTTGGTCAGTATGGCCCTCACCGCATCCGTGTCGCCAATCGATGCGTGCACAAAGGTGTGCTCTGGCCGCTGCAAGGCATTTCCCAGCGTACTCAAATGGCCCGCGTAGGTTAGCGCATCCAAACTCACCACAGCCTCATCACTGCTTTCGAAATGTTGTCGCACATAACAGGAGCCGATGAAACCGGCCGAGCCTGTGATCAAAATCGTCATGTTCTACCCGTAATTTGCTTAGAATGGAGACATTAAATAAATATAAGCAGGCAATCAGGGCCTCACTTTTTTGCATATTACCCGCTCCCAGCGGGATTAATTTTTCGACAGGACCGATCATGAAAACTTCAAGGACATTGACGTTCAAATGGGCAACTACGCCTGCGATTGCCTTGTTGGCAGCAGGTTGTGTGGTGGTAGCACCTGTGCCGGGGGAAAGCGGCCCATCCTCGGGCAATCAAGGTGGCGGCAATCCGGCAACGGCGACCATGTGCAACATCGAAGGCAAGCAAAAGCAAGATCTATCCGATGGCACCACCAAAGCAACCGTCACCCAGTCCTGCCAAGAGACCGTGATCTTCATTGAGAACCAGCACAAAGAGCACCCCAAGCGCTGCCGAGTGGCCATTGCTGGCCAGGGCACGGAGTTGTACATCATGCCGGGCGAAAGCAGAACCCTGACTCAAACTGGCCCAGTGGCTCAAGCCCAAGTCGCCGTGGGCTGCGTCAACGACTGGAATCGCACGCGATAAATGAGCGTCGACTCATAAAGTTAACTTTGGTTAAAAGTTGTCTTTTACAATTGCATTTGATTTAACATTTCTACATGCCCGAGAAGGGACAGAACTGGGAAATCAACATGAAAACTGTATTGCTGCTCGACGATGCGCGCGCCATTCGCAGCATATTTGGCGAACTCATCCGTCGGGCTGGCTTTGAGGCACAAACTGCTTCAACCGCCGAAGAGGGTTTTCAGTACATTCAAGAACACGGTGCTCCAGACCTCATCGTGACCGACATCAACATGCCGGGTATCACAGGGTTGGAGTTTTGTCGGCGGGTTCGCAGCATGACCAACCACGTGCCCATACTGGTGCTCAGTGCACAATCTGACAAAGAGTTAATTCAGGAAGCCCGGCAAGCCGGCGTGAATGGCTGGATGCTCAAGCCAGTCGAGCCGGAGTATTTCATGAATAGGGTGATCAGCGCACTGTCGTAAAAAACGAATACCTACACATTTCGCTCAAGCTGCATGCTAGGAACCTCCACTGTGCGTTCCGCACCCAACACGTTGAGCAATACCAACACTCGGTCAGTGCTCTTCTGTTTTGCAATCGTGCCCACCAACCCTTCAAAGGGGCCATCGGCAACGCGCACCATGGTGCCCACGTCCAACTGCTGAGCTGCAATCAAATCAACAACGCCCGCATCACCGGCTTGCTCGGCAATTAAATCGACCAGCCCGCCGGGCACGGGCGTTGGTTTGCCTCCAAACTTCACCAAATCCACACAACCCTTGGTGGACCGAAGCTTCGAAAAATCATCCACCCCTTGCTCCAACCAAACAAACAGGTAACGCGGAAACAGCGGTTCTACAACTTCCACAATGCCTTGCACTGCCTTGCGTTTGCGTACCAAGGCCTTGGGGAAAAACACCCGGTAGTGCTGACGCAACAAGTTGTCTTCAGCCACCGCTTCCAAGCGGGGTTTGGTGTACATCACATACCACTGGGCCATTGCAACGGTATCCCGGCAAACAAACACCCCCGCATTGTAGCTCAGGCCTCTGTGGCATTTGCGCATTGGTCCTGAATCGTTCGGGTCACGAATTGTTGTAAATGCTAGTAATTATCGTTATTCTTTGCGATTATTCAAATCCCTAATCATTGCAATCCAACCATGAAGCTCAAACCAATTGCCCTCGCCTTGCTTAGCCTGGGTCTCCCAGCCTACGCCCTGGCCCAGTCCACCGAACCCGCACAGCTTCAAGAAGTTGAAGTACAAGCCCGCCAACAGGGCAGCTACAACACCAGCGCCGTGCAGGTGGGAACATTCCGCGACACCGACCCCATTGATGTGCCACTCACTGTGAACAGCATCACCCGTGAAGTGCTGGATGCGCAGTCCTCCACCAACCTCTACAGCGCGCTACGCAACACTGCAGGAGTCACACGCTCCCAACTCAATGGCTCCACTTACGACAACATCGCCATCCGGGGCATTTTGGTCGAGAACCGGGGCAACTATCGCTTGAACGGCTCCCTGCCCATCATCAACCTGGTGGACATCCCGCTGGAAAACAAGGAGCGTGTGGAGGTGCTAAAGGGTGCCTCTTCCCTGTACTACGGATTTATTCCGCCCTCCGGTGTGGTTAACCTAGTCACCAAGCGGGCAGGCAACAAACCCATCACCAGCCTCACGCAAACCGTCAACGAGCATGGCGCTTACTTCACCCATGTGGACATTGGCCGCCAGTTTGGAGAAAACAACAACCAAGGCCTTCGCATCAACGTGGGCACAGGCCGTGAAGACATTGGTGTGAACAACTTCAGCGGCGACCGCTCCCTGGCCACCGCCGCATACGACCTCAAAATCAACGATCGACTCAGCTTCAAATTCGACGCCGAGTTTTACGAAAAATCCGTGAGCGAACAGGCAGCCATTCGTTTGCTCAACCCCGTGGGCGGCCGAATTGCCCTGCCCCCGGTACCCAGCAACACACAAAACCTCGCAGGCGAATGGCAACAGTACAAAGCCGACGCACAAAACTTCCTGGCCCGCATGGATTACCAGTTGAGCGACTCCTGGGGCGTGCTGTTTGAACTCGGCTACGCAGAAACCCGTCGCGACCGCAATTTCTCGCAGTTCCAGAACTACGACATTGCAAGCGGCAACGGCGAGTTGCAAATTTTTTTCACTCGCGGTCAAGTGTTTAGCAACACCAATGCACGCACTGAGTTGTATGGTGCCTTCAAGGCCTTGGGCGTGGATCACTACCTCACCGTGGGCTACACCCAAAACCAGCGTGACAGCGACACACCCCTGTTTGCAGCCCCAGGCGTAATTGCTCAAAATTACTACAACCCGCGCAACATTGCCCCCATCGCCCCCGGCCCATCCACTGGCCACAGCGCTGCAAGCATTGAAGACAAGGGTTTGTATGTGTTTGACCGCATCACACTGAGTGACAAGTGGGAAGTGTTGGCCGGTCTTCGCCGTGGCGAATACCAGTCCACCAACGAGTCCTTCACCAACGCCACCGGGGCACGCACCACCAACACCTTCCCAGCCAGCGAGACAACCCCCTCCTTGGCCGTGATGTACAAACCCTCGAGCAACGCAACCTTCTACGCCAGCTACATTGAGGGCCTGGAGGAGTCTGGCCAAGCACCAGCAAACCGTGCCAACGCAGGCGAAATTCTGCCCCCAGCAGAGTCTGAGCAAATCGAGCTGGGTGCCAAATTCCGTTTGGGCCAAAACAGCTTGGTGCAACTGGCCTACTTCGACATTGAGCGGGCATCCACCGAGGTCGATGCAGGCAACAACTTCACGCTCAATGGCCGTGCACAGTACCGAGGATTTGAAGCCGCATGGACCGGAGAGCTCAGCAAGCAACTCTCCGTGGTGGCCAGTGCACTGGTGATGGATTCGGAGCAGCTCAACGCTGCCAACGCATCCACATTTGGCAAAACCCCCGAAAACACGCCTGACCAAACTGCCAGCCTGTTTGCTGAATATAGACTGAGCAACGTGCAAGGATTGAGCTTTAACGGCGGCCTGTACTACACCGGAAAGCGGCCCGTGAACAATGCAAACCAGGCGTACATTCCTGGGTACACCGTGGCCTCACTGGGTGCCCGCTACGCCACAGTGCTGGGCAACACACCCACGGTGTTTCAACTGGTGCTGGACAACCCCACCGACAAAGACTACTTTGCCACCGCAGGCAATGGATACATTGGTGTGGGGGCACCACGCACTCTCAAAGCCAGCGTGAGTGTGGACCTGTAATTAAAACGCAGTTGCTGCAACTTGCAGCCAACTCAAACCCGCCTCGTCTTTGGCAGACAGGGTGGGTTTTTTTACGCCCGCCGAGGCCAGTGGCCACGCAATATCGACGTGGGGATCATCCCACTGCAAACAATGCTCATGGAGCGCACTGCGATGAGCGGTCACCTGATAACTCGTGATCGCCGTGTTGGAAAGCGTTAAAAACCCGTGCGCAAAACCAGGTGGAATCCACAACTGGAGGTGATTCATATCACTCAACTCACACGCAAACCACTGACCAAACGTGGGAGAGTTTTTTCGCAAATCCACCGCCACATCAAACACGCAACCATGCACCACCCGCACCAGCTTGCCCTGTGCGCAGGGCTCGGTTTGCCAATGCAAACCGCGCAACACACCACGGTGGGACAAAGATTCATTGGTCTGAACAAAAGCAGGCCGCAGCCCCGTGAGTTCTTCAAACGTGCGCGCGTTGAAGCTTTCAAAAAAGTGACCCCGTGTGTCTGTGTGCACCCTCGGTGTGAGCAGCAACAAACCATCCAGAGGTGTGGGCGTGCAAATCATGATTCGAGCAAGCCCAACAAATAATTGCCATAACCACTGTTGCGCAGCGGCTGGGCCAAAGCCTTCAGTTGGGCAGATGTAATCCAGCCCTTGCGCCATGCAATTTCTTCCGGGCAGCTCACTTTCAGGCCCTGTCTTCGCTCAATGGTTTGAATAAAATTGGCAGCCTCCAACAGGCTGTCCACGGTGCCCGTGTCAAGCCATGCCTGTCCACGCCCCATCATTTGCACCTCCAACTGCCCAGCCTC
Source organism: Limnobacter sp. (assembly GCA_036275215.1). GTDB lineage: Bacteria > Pseudomonadota > Gammaproteobacteria > Burkholderiales > Burkholderiaceae_B > Limnobacter. Next base: position 5,967 of record DASUEF010000235.1, read on the forward strand.
CAGGTAGTGCCGGATCACATCGGTGATCTCAAGCTCCCCTCGGGCTGAGGGCTTCAAGCCTCGAGCAATGTCCGCAGCCTGACCATCAAAAAAATACAAACCCGTCACGGCCTGTTTGCTTCGGGGCTGAGCTGGTTTTTCTTCAACACTCACCACACGGCCATCGGCATCAAAATCCAATACACCGTACGCTTGTGGATTCGCAACCACATAAGAGAACACCGTTGCACCGCGCTTCTGGCCATAGGCATATTGCATTTGCTGCACCAGGTTTTGCCCATAAAAAAGATTGTCACCCAACACCAGTGCACATGGCGAACCCTGCAAAAAAGGTTCGCCCACCAACAAAGCCTGCGCAACGCCCGCCGGGGTGGGCTGCACAGCGTACTCTATGCGCATGCCCCACTGCCCGCCGTCCCCAAGCAATTGCTCAAAACGGGGGGTGTCGGTGGGGGTAGAAATCACCAACACCTCCCGCACACCCGCCAGCATCAGCGTAGACAAGGGGTAATAAATCATGGGTTTGTCATAGACCGGCAAAAGCTGTTTGCTCACCGATGCGGTGGCCGGGTACAAACGGGTGGCTTGCCCACCCGCCAAAACAATGCCTTTGCGGTTCATTGATGCCCTGCGGAGTTACTCTACATGCCCGCCAATGTATCACCAACGTGGCTTAAACAAACACACGAACAACTGCAGCAAGCACATCCAAATTGCCGGCCACCTCAGTCAGTTTGTCCTGCGTGTCTTTGAGTTTTGCGAGCTTCTTTTGCAGTTGCCGCACGGCAGCCAGCAGCTTTCCAAGCGCCAGCTTGCGTTGCTCTGCCAAATCACCAAGCTTGGAGTTTTCCATGCGTACCATGGCCGAGTATGCGGTGCTTAAGGCTGTTTGATGCTGCACGCGTTGCGCGTCGCTGAGCAACTCGGTGTCCACCAGGTACAGGGTTGCAAACACATCCTCCAGTGCTTGCCGCATGGTGTTGTAGTCCTGCTGGTTCATGGTGCCTCCCCCCCGGCCATCTGCGCCGTTGCGCACCCAGCAAGCCAAATTGCGACACCCCAAACAACCACCATTCGCCAACTTGCTCTTGAGCGCATGACTCACTCCATCCACTTGAAAGAGCGGCCAAGCCTACGCGCAAACTCCTGTGGGTGAGAAACACTTGCTTGGGTGACCACAGCAGGATTAAAGCAAATAGTTATTGCAATAGTAATAAGTTACCCATTATTCTTGGTGTACAACTTTAAAATAAAAGAAGCATGGGTCTTCAAGAACCTCACAGCAACCTCATTCGGCAAGAGCAGGTTGAGTTGCTGTTCAAACACTTACCGTTCATCTTGCTCGGCAATTTGGCGTCTGCCACAGGGCTAACCGCCATTTTGTGGAACACGGCCAACCATTCACTGCTGCTTGGCTGGCTAGGCAGTATTTATGCCACCAGCTTGGCACGTGCGTTGGTGCGCCAGCATTTCATCCACCTCAAAGGGCAGTTCGATCCAAATCGCTGGATGAACATTGCCATCGGTGGAACCCTGGTCTCGGGTGTTATATGGGGCACTGCTGGCGTTCTGTTTTTCAACAACGACCCTGTTACCGTCATGGCACTGGCCACCTTCCTGGCGGCCATGGTTGCAGGTGCAGTGTCTTCACACTCATGCTATGCGCCCGCGTATCTGGCGTATGCTCTGCCCACCGCAGTGCCTTACATTGCGGTGTGCCTCGTCCAAGGGCAAACGTTTTACACCGCATTGGGTATATGTGCATCGGTGTTCGTATTGGCCAACATTCAATACGGGCGTAACTTGCAAGCCACGGTGGAGCAGTCCATCAAATTGCGATTTCAAAATGCAGACCTCATTGACGCCCTCACGCATCAAAAGGAGTTGGCAGAGCAAGCCAACATCGCCAAAACCCAGTTTTTGGCGGCAGCCAGCCACGACCTGCGCCAACCCCTTCAGGCCATCGAGCTGCTCACGGATGCTCTTCGCCGAGATTTGATCAATCACCCCAGCCGCAGCCTGCTTGATCTTATTCAAGACGCCGGTCAAGGCCTGCGCGATTTGCTTAACGCCCTGCTCGACAGTTCACGAATCAATGCAGCCGCCATCACCGCAAAACCACAACATTTGCAGCTAGACACGCTGCTTCAACGCATCCACCACGACTTTGCCCCCCTTGCTGCCAAAAAAGGCCTGGACCTGCGCCTGCGCAGCACCCAGCAATGGGTATACACCGACCCCCAGCTGCTAGACCGGATCATTCGCAACTTTGTGGACAACGCAGTGAAGTACACCACCAGCGGGCGCGTTTTGTTGGGGTGCCGGAGGCAAGGCGACTCAATGCGTGTAGAAGTGCACGACACAGGGATTGGCATACCCGACATGGCACAAGAGGCCATCTTCAACGAGTTTCATCAACTTAATAACCCAGAGCGCGACAAGGCCAAAGGCTTGGGCTTGGGGCTGTTTATTGCCAAAAGCCTGGCCAAAGTGCTTGGGCTGGAAGTGGGCTTGCATTCAGCACCTGGCAAAGGCTCATCGTTTTACATCGAACTGCCCGTGTGCGCACCAGCCCAGCAACCTGTGGCTGTGGCTGTGGCAAGCATACACAACACGCCAAGTTACGAACCCATCCGCGGCAAAACTGTGCTGCTGATTGATGACGACGCCGTGATACAAACCAGCGTGGCCGAAATGCTCAAGCGCTGGCATTGCGAGGCGGTGATCGCAGAGAACGCTGAAGAAGCACTCAGGGTATTGCTGGCTGAAGGTGTGGTGCCCGACGCAATTGTGGCTGACTACCGCTTGCGAGACAACGCCACTGGCGTGCAAGCCATACAGGCCTTGCACAAACAGCTTGGACACATTCCTGCAGCCATACTCACTGGCGACACGGCGCCCGACCGCATCACCGAAGCCCGCAAATCGGGCTACATGATCATGCACAAACCCCTGAGTGCGGCGCAATTGCGCAACAGCCTCAGCCTTTTGATGAGCTAATCAACAATCAACCCCGATTGGTATCACTCCAATTTGCAGAATTGGCGAGCCACGGGGGAATTCAGTAGCGTGCTGGCATTCCCGTTTTTGCCAGCATCTGCATGGACTTCAGCGTCATTCCCGTATTTGGCCAGGGCGTCAAGCCCGCCCTAGGCATACGTTACAGCAACTACTTTTGGGTCTTCTTCGACAAACGCACCGAATTGCCCCCCTGGCTGGTGCTGCACCGCGAGTCGGTGAACGATGCAGAGCTCGGGCTGTTGCTGGATTGGGGCATGCCACGCAGCCGCACCGGGGACACCGTGGACTGCAAAGTGCTCACCCACTTCGGCCTGGTGGAGGGCGACCTGTACGAGCCAAGCTGGTGGGTGGGCTTGAGCGAGCGGCGGCGCAACGCCGTGTTCACTGGCGATTTACAGGTTGTCAAGTTGCCCATGGCACGCGGGCTAGAAACCGACCTGCGCAACCCCAACAGCATTTACTGGGCAAGCCACACCCGGCTGATGCAACAACCCGCAGGCAGTGCCGACTTTGAGCGCAACAGCGCCCTGGTTGAAATGGCCAACATTTTGCTCTCGCGGTGGCGCGAACACGATGTACAAAACCTCGAGTTCAAATCCCGCAGCCGCCTGGGCGAGTTGTGGGCCGAAGGCGTGGCAGTGGGCCAAGGCATTGGTGCTGGTGTGATGTGCTTTCTGGAAGGATTGTGGGGCCTCATCACCGTCACGGTTGAATTCACTGCCACCGCATTCAAGGCCACATGCAACGCCATTGACACCGTGGTGAACAGCAACTTTGCGCAAATGCGCGACATCTTGATGCAAGCGGGCATTGGCGCCTACAACAGCGCACAAGAACTGGCCGCGCACATCAAAGAGGGCCTGCGCATGCTGCGCTTGCTGGGCAGCGATGCGTTGCTGCGCATC
>DASUEF010000236.1:0-4745 GCA_036275215.1 Limnobacter sp.
TGACTCAGAAGCCAAGCGACTGGGTGTCAAGGTGTTTGGTGGCCAAGCCATCAACGCCGGTGGCATCATCATTCGCCAGCGCGGTACACGTTTCCATGCAGGCGACAACGTGGGCATGGGCAAAGACCACACCCTGTTCGCTCTGACAGACGGACAAGTGCAGTTCTCGGTGAAGGGCGCCCTGCGTCGCAAAACCGTGAGCGTGGTGGCCAGCGAAGGTTAATCGCTTGCTCCAGCTTGGCACTGCACAAGGTGCCGGGTCAAAATAGCCCTGCCATGCAGGGCTATTTTTGTTTTTACCATTCATTAGGCAGACAGGCATGAAATTCATCGACGAAGCCACCATCGAGGTGTTTGCAGGCAAGGGCGGCAATGGCTCTGGCAGCTTTCGTCGCGAAAAATTCATCCCCAAGGGTGGGCCCGATGGAGGCGATGGCGGGCGTGGCGGCAGTGTGTTCGTTCAGGCGGACCGCAACCTCAACACCCTGATTGATTACCGTTATTCCAGACAGTACCGGGCCAAAGGCGGTGAAAATGGCCGTGGTTCCGATTGCTATGGCGCAGCGGGCCCCGACATTGTTCTCAAAATGCCCGTGGGCACCACGATCATCAATGCCGACACTGGCTTGGTGGTGGCCGACCTCACCGAGCACGATCAGCAAGTGCTGATTGCCAAGGGTGGCGATGGTGGCCTGGGCAATATTCACTTCAAGAGCAGTGTGAACCGCGCGCCGCGCCAGTTCACCAAAGGCAAAGATGGTGAGCAAGCCAGGCTCAAGCTGGAATTGAAAGTATTGGCCGATGTGGGGCTGTTGGGCATGCCCAACGCGGGCAAATCCACCCTGATTGCGGCCGTGTCCAACGCCCGACCCAAAATTGCCGATTATCCCTTCACCACCTTGCACCCCAACCTAGGTGTGGTGCGAATTGGCCATGCACAGAGCTTCGTGATTGCCGATGTGCCGGGGCTGATCGAGGGCGCTGCCGAAGGCGCCGGGCTGGGTCACCAGTTTTTAAAGCACCTCAGCCGCACGCGCGTGTTGCTGCACCTGGTGGATATTGCCCCCTTTGACGAGGCCGTGGACCCAGTGCGCGAGGCGGTGGCCATTGTGGAAGAGTTGCGCAAATACGATGAAGCGCTTTGGCAAAAGCCCCGTTGGCTGATTTTGAACAAAATCGACATGGTGCCCGTGGATGAGCGCAAGGCCCGTTTGGACGATTTTGTGACCCGTTACCGCAAACAAACGGGCTGGGAAGGGCCGGTGCATGCCATCTCCAGCCTGACTGGCGAAAACACCCAAACCCTGATGCGCCTGGTGTATGAAAACCTGGTGCAACAAATGCTGGTTGAATTTCCGCCCGAGCCCGACGCCCGATTCCGGGCCGGTTCTGGCACACTCTTGGATCATTCTTCAACAGACACCCCTCAGGAGTAAACACCGTGTCGGTGCAGCTTCCCCAGATGCAGTCCAGCAAAGGTTTGGCCAACAAGCGTGTAGTCGTCAAGGTGGGCAGTTCCTTGGTGACCAAGGGCGGGCAGGGCGTGGACATGGCCTCCATCCGAGCATGGGCGGCGCAGGTTGCTGAGCTGGCTGCTCAGGGTTGCGAGGTGGTGTGGGTGTCTTCCGGCGCCATTGCTGAGGGGTTAAAGCGCCTCAAATGGCCCAAACGGCCCAAAGAAATTCACGAATTGCAGGCCGCTGCCGCCGTGGGGCAAATGGGTTTGGTGCATGCCTACGAAGTTGGCTTCGCAGAGCACGGGCTCACTTGTGCTCAAGTGTTGCTCACCCATGCCGATTTGGCAGACCGGGAGCGCTACCTCAATGCGCGGTCCACGTTGTACTCATTGTTGCATCACAAGGTGGTGCCCATCATCAACGAAAACGACACCGTGGTTACCGATGAAATTCGCTTCGGCGACAACGACACCCTCGGTGCCTTGGTGACCAACCTGGTAGAGGCCGATGCCCTGGTGATTCTCACCGACCAAGTGGGCCTGTACAGCAGTGATCCCCGCAAAAATCCAGATGCAAAATTCATCGCGGAAGAAACAGCCGGTAATCCTGAGCTGGAGAAAATGGCCGGCGGTGCGGGCAGTGCGGTGGGCACCGGTGGCATGATCACCAAGATTCTTGCCGCGAAGCGCGCTGCGCGGAGTGGGGCGGCCACCGTGATTGCCAGCGGCCACGAGCCCAATGTGCTGGTGCGCTTGATGCAGGGTGAGTCTGTGGGCACTTATCTGAGGGCGCCCATGGGGCGTTTGGCGGCCCGCAAACAGTGGATGGCAGATCACCTCAAGCTCAAAGGCGCGCTGTTGCTGGACGCAGGTGCTGCCGAGGCGTTGCGTAAAAAAAAGGGCAGTTTGTTGCCTATTGGTGTAACGGGTTGCCAGGGCAATTTTCAACGTGGGGATGTGGTGGCCTGCCTCAGCCCTGACGGGCAAGAGGTTGCCCGGGGCTTGGTGAACTATGCCGCTGCCGATGTGAAAAAAATTGCCAAACAGCCCACCAGCGCCATCGAATCGATTCTGGGGTATCTGGATGAGCCCGAACTGATTCATCGCGACAACATGGTGGTGCTAAGCTAAAGATCTTTTTGAACACTTGGCACAGTCATGCAATTGGACGATTGGTACGCAGGCGGGGAGTTTCTGGATTGGCAAGGCCACGCCATTTTTGTTCGTGACAGCGGTGAGCGCAGCAAGCCTGCCATGCTACTCATTCACGGATTTCCAACGGCAAGCTACGACTTCCACCTGCTTTGGCCAAGGCTTTCAGAGACCCACCGGTTGATCGCATTTGACATGCTGGGGTATGGCTACTCTGATAAACCCGCCACCTGGGTGCATTCCATCTTTAACCAAGCCAGCATTGCAGAAGCAGTGCTCAAGGCCAAGGGTGTTGGGGCCTGCGCCGTGTTTGCGCATGATGTGGGCGACACCGTGACCCAAGAATTAATGGCCCGCCAAAATGAAGGCAATTTGGGCTTTCAGATGACGCACATCACCCTGCTCAACGGCGGCCTGTTTCCCGAGACGCATCGCCCAATCATGATGCAAAAAATCATGCTCAGCCCCCTGGGTGCAATATTCACCCGCTTGACGACGCAAGAAAAACTTTCCACCAACCTGCGCAAAATATGTTCTGCCGGTTTGAGCAACGCCGATATTCAAGCCGCATGGCAATTGCTCTCCCACAAGCAAGGCAATCTGAGGATGCATTTGTTGATCCGTTACATGACAGAGCGCCGGGATCACCGCGACCGCTGGGTGGGGGCCTTGCAATGCAGCCCGGCTCCCATCACGTTGATCGACGGTGTCGATGACCCCATCTCGGGTGGGCACATGGTGGACCGGTTTGAAGAACTGGTGCCAGGGCACCGCGTGGTTCGCTTGCCTGGGCTTGGGCATTACCCGCATCTGGAGGACCCAGGTAGGGTGCTGGCTGCTTTTCAGTCGAGCTAACCTTGCCCTCTTTCTCGGGGGGGTAAAACATGTCTTATGAAATTGATTATCAATTCATATTCGTCAGAAAAGATCAGATTTGAAGATTTGCAATCCGAATTTCAAACTGTCATTACCTCAGTATCGTTTCAGCATGGACTTGAGTTGGCGAGAGTTACCCCAAAGTTTTGGGCCTCTGTCGTGGCTCAAGATTGGCATTTGACAGTGAAAACTCTCCGTGACTTTAAAGATCAATATCCGACTAGAAGAAATAAAGAAGCCGATCTAATGGAGCGGGCTTTATGAGGTATCTGTTCGCTTCTATATTGCTTGCTATCGCTGGATGTCAGGATACTGAACATACTGCAATTTCATACGTTTGGTTGGATCGCGAAGTTGTTAACCTATTACAGAACGCCCCAGTTGAAGTTGACAAAATCCGATCGAGGCTAGACTTTGAGGATGGGTCATATGCCGACTCTTGCAAGGGCTATTGGTCCAAGAAAGCCGGTGTATCCGAAACTGCCGCTAACTTTACTGTACGTTCAGAGTACCTAGTCTGTGACGCCATCAAGCTTCACCACAAATGGCCAGCCAACATTGAGTTTGATCCCATTAGAGCTGCATGGGTAGCAGCTCAGTAAAGCAACGCGAACCGCTTTGGTTCGCGTTGCCTTAGGTGGCGGTGGGCTTTTCTTGCATCATGTCGGTTTTCGATGCCGTCTCCCAATGCTCACCCTTCGGTATGCGCCGAGGATCGTTTTTGGAAAACAGCAATTTGGACAGCTCACCAAGCGCTTGTTTGTAAACATCCCGCTTGAAATCGATCACGTTTTCAAGGGGAACCCAATACTCGTTCCAACGCCAAGCATCAAATTCGGGGTGGTCGGTGGCCCGCAGGCTCACATCGCAATCCCGTCCAACCAATTTCAACAAAAACCAAATCTGTTTCTGGCCTTTGTAGCTTCCTCGCCATTCCCTGCGGATCCAGTGATCGGGCACGGTGTACCGCAACCAGTTTCTGGTCCTTCCTATGATTTCAACATGTTCTGGCAACAAGCCAACTTCTTCGTGTAGCTCCCGGTACATGGCCTGTTCCGGAGATTCGCCATGTTTAATTCCGCCTTGCGGAAATTGCCAGGAGTGTTCACGAATTCGTTTACCCCAAAAGACCTGCTTTCGGGAATTGGTCAAAATAATGCCGACATTGGGACGGTAGCCTTCTTTGTCCAGCATACACGCCCCACAGATTTCTTTACAATTCCACGTCATTATAAGCACCAGCTTGGCTTTGTGCACCACA
>DASUEF010000237.1:0-9374 GCA_036275215.1 Limnobacter sp.
TTTGGTTGCGGGGGCAGGATTTGAACCTACGACCTTCGGGTTATGAGCCCGACGAGCTGCCAGACTGCTCCACCCCGCGTCTGTTGAGAACGAAACTATAGCGTGTTTTGCACTTGTGTGCAAGTGCACAAACCGCTGCCGCCTTAAATTCAGGGCTTTAAGTCCGGTATCCTACTGATCGGCAAGCAAAAATTTAGCCCAAATTTTTTTCATTTCCCACTGGATTTCTAGCAGCATGAGCAATTCTTCAAAATCCGAATACGCCAATCTTCCTGTCTGGCCCGAGGCCGATACCCCCTGTGTTGGTTTTTGTTCCACCAATTTGGGCGACGAAGTGTGCATGGGGTGTGGTCGCACACTCGACGAGGTGGATGGTTGGCTTTTCAAGAGCGACGAAGAGAAAGAGGCCATTTGGAATCGCATACGGCAAGCGGGGGTGGGATACCGCTGGCAATCCTGAAAACCCCCCGTATTGGGGGCATTAGAGCGGGTGCTCAGTTTTTAATCAAAGTATCAAAAAATGCGTTAAATCAAGCATCTGAAAATTTTATCCACAGCGAATACCGAAAGTTTTCCCCGCTTTGTGTGGATAAGTTTCTTTAATTTGCAACATTGGTTCCATCAATCCCAGCCTGCACTTGGGTTAATCCGCTGTGGGGATGAACAGTGATTGAAGGTGGTGCACTATGAGGGTGTCTCCAGCCCTCCATGGGTTACTTTGAGCACGGTGCATTTCGATGCACCGTTTTTTTTGCCTGATGTTTTCCTGCACAGAAGGTTGCTGCATGCTTCATAACGTGGTTACAATGCGCCATCGGTTTTAAAAATGCCCTGGGCGCAATCAGCATATCGGCGCCCCCCTGCATTCAGGCAACCCCCGTTGCCGTCGCTGGCAGGCACAACAGGCACCAATCCTAATCAAACCCGTTATATCTTTTTAGTGAGTTCGCCTGGATGGATCCCCAGCGCGCAAAAAATATATTAGAAGCTGCATTGCTGTGCTCCGTAGAGCCCATCGCTGTGAAAGAGTTGTCCCGCCTGTTTGATGACACGCTGGACACTGCGGTTATCACCACGTTGCTTGAAGACCTTCGCCGCGACTGGACGAACCGTGGCATGGAGCTGGTGGAAATAAAAACAGGCTGGCGTTTTCAAACCCGAGAGGATGTGAAACGCTACCTTGAGCAAATGAACCCCGAGAAGCCGCCCAAGTATTCGCGGGCTACACTCGAAACACTGGCAATCATTGCCTACAAGCAGCCAGTTACTCGGGGAGACATTGAATCCATTCGTGGGGTCACGGTGTCTTCTCAGGTCATGAAGGCCTTGGAAGACCGGGGCTGGATCGAAACCATTGGTCACCGGGATGCCCCGGGTCGACCCGCGTTGTGGGGAACCACTTCGCAATTCCTGGCTGACCTGAATTTGGTCAGTTTGAGCGACCTGCCAGCGCTGGACAATGACAAAGACCAGCAACTGGCGGATGAATTACAGAAGGTGATTCCCTTCGATGCCGAGGAGCCAGAAGCGCCCCAGAGCACAGAACACAACCCGGACGACAATGAGAGCAAACAAGCGCAAACCAGTTGAACAACCAGAAATCACCGAAGCCCTGGCCGCTGTGGTTGAACCCATTGAGGAGCTTACTGCCGAAGAAGGCCCCGAGTGGGGTGAGGTGGTGGAGCAGGTCGAAGGTTTTAAAGCCGGTGACGACAGCAAGCAGAGCAAAAACCGCAGCAAACTGAATGTGCGTTTGGATCCGGAGTTGGCGCCAAAATTGCACAAGGTGCTGGCGGATTCCGGCATGGGGTCGCGGCGGGAAATGGAAGAGCTCATCATGGCAGGCCGGGTATCGGTCAACAGCGAGCCGGCACACCTTGGTCAGCGCGTACTTCCAACCGATCAGGTTCGGGTCAATGGCAAGCTGGTTCAGCGCAAAAACAAATCCAAGCCCCCGCGTGTTTTGATTTATCACAAGCCAGCAGGTGAGATTGTTTCCATGGACGATCCGCAGGGGCGTCCCACAGTCTTTCAAAAGTTACCCAAAATTTCCAACGGCAAGTGGATAGCCGTGGGCCGCCTTGATTTCAACACCGAAGGTCTTTTGTTGTTCACCTCCAGTGGCGAATTGGCCAACCGCCTAATGCACCCTCGTTACGAGGTGCAGCGTGAGTACGCTGTGCGTATTTTGGGCGAACTCACGGAGGAGCAACGTCAGCAGTTGCTCAACGGTATAGAACTGGAAGACGGTCCAGCCAAGTTTTTGTATGTGGACGTGGCTGGTGGCGAAGGGGCAAATCGCTGGTACAAGGTGGGTCTCAAAGAGGGGCGCAATCGGGAAGTGCGTCGCATGTTTGAAGCGTGCAAGCTCACGGTGAGCCGCCTGATTCGCACCCGCTTTGGCGATATTTTAATGCCATCCACACTCAAGCGCGGAAAATGGCTTGAAATGGAAGCCCTGGAGGCCATGAGTTACATACAGTCCCTGGGATTGAAAGTGGACGAATCGGCCCGCGAAGGGGCGCTCAAGCGCGATAACAAAAACAAGGGCGGTAAAAACAGCAAACGCCGCGGGCAGCCTATCATCGATCCAGGTCTAGCGCTGAGCGCACCCGCCCAAACCTACCTGACGGTGTCTGGCGCAGCAGCGGCTGCCGCGTTAAGCAACCAGAATGCCCTTTCTTCGGCAGGTGGTACTGGGCGCAACGGGAATGCCGGTCGCAACGGGGGACGGGTTGGAAACGGCGCACGCAACGGTCGTCCAGCCAATGGCAATGTGGCACCACAAGCGCGTGGAAACGGCGGCAATGGCGGTGGAAGCGGCAATGGCGGGCAAGGTCAGCGCCGTGGAGGCAACAGGGGGCAGACCGCTGCCGGTGCACCTTCAGGCAACGGCGGTGGAAAACCGGCGCAGCGTCGCCGCAGGCGAGCACCTGCTGCCTAAAAAGGCTTGAAAACAAAGGCAGTTTGGGCTATACTCCTTCGCTGCCTGAGCACCCACCCAAAAAAGGGTGTCTCAAACGAAGTGGGCTCTACAAGCCCATTTTTTTTTGGTGCGGCAAAACAGCGTGGTTTTTGCAAGCGTAAGCGTTCAACATGGGGCGAGTGGCAAGGTGATCAATCCCGAAGAGTTTGTGGGCAATTCCTGGTCTGGCGTGTGGTCAGAACCCTGGGTTGAGCAGGCAGACGCCGTCATTGTTTCCTTGGGTTTGGAGATTGCAGACATTGAGCGTGAGGGCAATGGCCTGCTGCGCATCATGATCGACTCGCCCGAAGGCGTCACTGTCGACGATTGCGAGCGTGTTAGCCATCAGTTGTCTCACCTGTTCACCGTGGAAAACGTGAACTATGAGCGCTTGGAAATTTCCTCGCCCGGTGTAGATCGCGTGCTGCGCAGAACCAAAGATTTCGAAAGGTTTGTGGGGGTTGAAGTGGCCTTGAAATTCAAGCGTGCCATCAACAACCAGAAACAGTTCAAAGGTATTTTGCAGAAAGGCAAAGAGCAACCCTGGGGGGTGTTGGTCACCCCGGAAGGAAAAAATGCTGAGCCTTACCTGCTCGATTTTGAAATTGCTGATTTGGCGGGTGCCCGTTTGGTCCCCCATTTAAAGTTTTAGGAGCCCTGGAATGAGCCGTGAGTTGCTACTGTTGGTCGATGCGCTGGCGCGTGAAAAGAACGTCGAAAAAGACATCGTATTCGGCGCGCTTGAGTTGGCCCTGGCCTCTGCAAGCAAAAAGCGTTTCGACGAAGAGGTTGACGTGCGCGTGTCCATCGACCGTGCCACAGGCGATTACGACTCCTTCCGTCGTTGGGAAGTGGTGTCTGAAGAAGATTTTTACGACCCGGCTTACCAAATGGTGCTCGACCAAGCCGTCAAGCACAAAGCCGATGCTCAACTCGGTGACTTCATTGAAGAAGGGTTGGAGCCCATCGAATTTGGCCGCATTGGTGCGCAGGCTGCCAAACAGGTTATTCTCCAGCGTGTTCGGGATGCTGAGCGTGAGCAGATCCTAAGCGACTTCCTTGCCCGTGGCGACAAAATTGTGATTGGGCAGGTCAAGCGCATGGAGCGTGGTGATGCCATCGTGGAAAGCGGGCGCATTGAAGCGCGCTTGCCACGCGACCAAATGATTCCCCGAGAAAGCCTTCGCCCAGGTGATCGTGTTCGCGCTTACTTGTGGAAAGTGGACCGCATGGCCCGTGGTCAACAGGTCATCCTGTCTCGCACATCACCCGAGTTCATTAAAGCCCTGTTCGCCATGGAAGTGCCCGAAATTGAGCAGGGCCACTTGGAGATTAAAGCGGCCGCACGCGATCCTGGCATGCGCGCAAAAATCGCCGTGCTGGCGCACGACCGCCGCATCGACCCAATTGGCACCTGTGTGGGGGTACGTGGATCGCGTGTGCAGGCAGTCACCCAGGAACTGGGTGGCGAGCGCGTTGACATCGTGTTGTGGTCCGAAGACCCTGCTCAGTTTGTCATTGGCGCTTTGTCGCCAGCCACTGTGCAGTCCATTGTTGTGGATGAAGACCAACACGTGATGGAAGTGGTGGTGGATGAATCAGAGCTGGCGCAGGCGATTGGTCGCAGTGGCCAAAACGTGCGCCTGGCGTCCGACCTCACCGGCTGGCAAATCAACATCATGACGCCCGAAGAGTCGGCCAAGCGCTCCGAGGAAGAAGTTGGCAAGCTGCGTGAGTTGTTCACCAGCAAACTGGATGTGGATGAAGAAGTGGCCAACATCCTGATCGAAGAGGGCTTCACAGGCCTTGAAGAAGTGGCCTACGTGCCTTTGGCCGAAATGCTTGAAATTGAGGCGTTTGACGAAGGCACTGTTGAAGAGCTTCGTACCCGTGCGCGCAACGCACTGCTCACCGAGGCGATTGCTCGTGAAGAACGTGTCGAAGGCGCAACAGACCTGTTGTCTCTGGAGGGCATGGACACGGATTTGGTCGCCAAGTTGACCGAAGCGCAAATCACAGACCGCGACGGCTTGGCTGAGTTGGCGGTGGATGAGCTGGTGGAGATCACCGGCGTTGATGAAGAAAGAGCGCGCGACCTGATCATGAAGGCACGTGCACACTGGTTTGAGTAACTCGTCAAAAACGAAGCACCCAGGCCATTTGAATTAAATCGAAGGAAGAGTAGATGACCAGTACCACAGTCGCACAGTTTGCAGCAGAGTTGAAAATGCCCGCTGACGTCCTGCTTGAGCAGTTGAAGTCAGCAGGCGTGAACAAGTCCTCTGAGGCAGATGCAGTCACTGAGGCGGACAAGGGTAAGCTTTTGGAGAGTCTGCGCAAAGCGCACGGCGCAACCACCGGTCAAAAGAAAATCACCCTCACCCGCAAGCAAACCAGCGAAATCAAGCAGGCTGGCCCAGGGGGGCGTGCGCGCACTGTGCAGGTGGAAGTTCGTAAAAAGCGTGTGTTTGTTCAACGCGGAGAAAAAACAGGCGAGGGCGAGCCTGTGCTGGAGCCCCAGCTGGATCCTGCCGAGCAGGCACGTCGTGACATTGAAACGCAACGCCAAGCCGAGTTGCTGGCCCGCCAGGAGGCCGAGCTGAAAGAAAAGCAGGCCAAACTTGAGCAAGAGCGTGAGCGTGAGCGCAAGCTTCAGGAAGAAGCCCGTCAACGTGCTGAAGAAGAGCGCTTGGCCCATGAGGCTGCTGAAAAGGCCAAACAGGAAGACGAGCAGGCGGCCAAAGACACCAGCAAAGACGATGTAGCCAAGGCCGAGGAGGCCAAAGCACGTGAAGCCCGTGCAGCCGAAGCACGAAAGGCCGAAGAAAAGGCCAAAAAAGCAGCTGAAGACGCTGCCAAAGCCAGCGCAGATCAGGAGCGTGCTCGTCGCGCTGCCGAAGCCGAGGTGGCAGCAATTAATCGCATGATGCAGCAGCCAGCTCGCGTCATGAAGGCCGAAGAACCTGCCGCCGCAGTGGAGCCAGCCAAGACCATCAAAAAGCCTGTGAAAGAGGCGTTGGCTGCCGACGACGACGCAGATCGTGGTCGCCGTGGTGGCAAAGGTGCCAAAGACGAGCCTGCAGGTCGTCGCCGTGGTGGTCTGAAAACCCGTGGGGATACCAGCGTTGGCCGTAGCGGCACAGCAGCTTGGAAAGGCCCCAAGGGCAAAAACAGCCGCCACAGCAACGATCAGCAGAGCAACTTCAATCAGCCCACCGAACCTGTGGTGCGTGAAGTGCATGTGCCTGAGACAATCACCGTGGCTGACCTGGCGCACAAAATGAGTCTGAAGGCGGCTGAGGTGATCAAGTGCCTGATGAAAATGGGCCAAATGGTGACCATCAACCAGGTGCTCGACCAAGACACCGCCATGATTGTTACCGAGGAGTTGGGTCACAAGGCGATTGCCGCCAAGCTGGACGACCCCGAGGCTTTGATCGATGAAATGGGCGCGAGCCAGTCCGAGGCAGAGGAGCTGCCACGTGCACCGGTGGTGACCGTGATGGGTCACGTTGACCACGGCAAAACCTCTTTGCTCGACTACATTCGCAGCACCAAGGTGGCCTCTGGCGAAGCCGGCGGGATTACCCAGCACATTGGCGCTTATCACGTTCAAACCGAGCGTGGCATGATCACTTTCCTTGACACCCCGGGTCACGAAGCCTTCACGGCCATGCGTGCGCGTGGTGCCAAAGCCACTGACATCGTGATTCTCGTGGTGTCTGCCGACGATGGCGTAATGCCACAAACCATTGAAGCGATTCACCACGCCAAAGCGGCCGGTGTTCCGTTGGTGGTGGCCATCAACAAAATCGACAAACCGGAAGCCAATGCTGATCGTGTGAAGCAAGAGTTGATCACACACGAAGTGGTGCCTGAGGAGTACGGTGGTGACTCACCCATGATCCCCGTCTCTGCCAAAACTGGCCAGGGCATTGATGACCTCTTGGAAAACGTGCTGCTGCAGGCCGAAGTGTTGGAATTGAAAGCCCCCATTGAAGCGCCTGCCAAGGGCCTGGTGGTGGAATCCCGCCTGGACAAGGGCCGAGGCCCTGTGGCCACAGTGCTTGTGCAGAGCGGTACGCTCAAAAAAGGCGATGTGGTGCTTGCAGGTACAGCATTTGGCCGTGTGCGTGCCATGCTCGACGAAGCCAGCCGCAACATCGATTCCGCTGGCCCGTCCATCCCTGTTGAAATTCAGGGTTTGAGCGATGTGCCCGCTGCCGGTGAAGAAGTAATTGTGTTGCCAGACGAGCGCAAGGCCCGTGAAATTGCCTTGTTCCGCCAAGGCAAATTCCGCGATGTGAAGCTGGCCAAGCAACAGGCTGCCAAGCTGGAGAACATGTTTGAGCAAATGACCGAAGGTGAGGTGAAGTCCCTGGCCATCGTCCTGAAGGCCGACGTACAAGGTTCTCAAGAAGCGTTGGCTCATGCATTGCTCAAGCTGTCTACTGACGAAGTGAAGGTGCAAATTGTGCACGCCGCCGTGGGTGGCATCAGTGAGTCAGACGTCAACCTGGCCGTGGCTTCCAAGGCCGTGATCATCGGCTTTAACACCCGCGCCGACCAAGGCGCACGCAAAACGGCCGAGAACAACGGTGTTGACATTCGCTACTACAACATCATTTACGATGCAGTGGATGAAGTGAAAGCCGCCATGACCGGCATGCTGACACCCGACAAGAAAGAGGAAATCATTGGCAACGTTGAAATCCGCGAGGTGTACAAGATTTCCAAGGTGGGCTCTGTGGCTGGTTGTATGGTGCTCGACGGCGTGGTGCGTCGTGGTGCGGGAATCCGCCTGCTTCGCGACAACGTGGTCATCTGGACCGGCCAGTTGGCCTCGCTCAAGCGATTCAAGGACGATGCGAAGGAAGTTCGCCAAGGCTTTGAGTGCGGCTTGCAACTCGCCAACTACGACGACATCAAGATTGGTGACGTGCTCGAAGCGTTTGAAGTGAAGGAAGTGGCCCGTACCCTGTAAGGGGCAGTGGCACAAGGCAAGTTATGCGACACAAAAAGAAAGCCCCCGCACGCGGTGTGCGGGTGGCTGAGCAAATCCAGAAAGATCTCGCGGAAATCATTCCACGCGAGCTGCGTGACCCACGTCTGGGTTTTGTGACGCTCACCGACATTGAACTCACGCCCGATTATGCTTATGCCACCGTGTATTTTTCGGTGCTCACAGGTTCTGCCGAAGAAAGCGAGCAAGCGCTCAACGACTCTGCCGGCTACCTTCGCAATTTGATTTTCAAGCGACTGCACATTCACACCGTGCCCACCCTTCGGTTCAAGCACGACCAATCCGTGGAGCGCGGTGCCGAGATGTCGCAATTGATTGACCGTGCGCTGAAGAGTTGAAACCCAGTCGCAGGGCCATTTCGGGAGTGCTGTTGTTTGACAAGTCCACTGGCTTGTCATCCAACCACGCCCTGCAGCAAGTAAAAAGGCTGTACCAGGCAGAGAAAACGGGCCACACCGGCACCCTGGATCCTTTGGCCAGTGGTTTGTTGCCACTGATGTTTGGGGAGGCCACCAAGTTTGCGGCGGACCTGATTGATGCCAGCAAAACCTATCGCACCACAGTGCGCTTGGGCCATGCCAGCAACACGGGTGATGCAGAGGGCCTCATCACACCTGCGCCGGGTGGAGTGCCCTTGGCAGGTATCACCAGAAGCAGGGTGGAAGCGGTGTGCAGGCAGTTTGTTGGTGAAATTCAACAGGTGCCCCCCATGTTTTCTGCCCTAAAGAAAGACGGCAAGCCCTTGTACGAGTATGCTCGCGATGGCGTTGAACTGGACAGGCAAGCCAGAACCATTCAAATCCATCGATTGGATGTCATTGACCTTGCGTACAGTGCCAACGGCGGTGCGGAAGAATGCACCCTGACGCTGGAGGTGGAGTGCAGCAAGGGCACCTATGTGCGTACCCTGGGGGAAGACTTGGCCAAAGCGCTGGGCACCGCTGGTTACCTCACGGCCTTGCGTCGAGTGGCCATTGGGCAGCTGCATGTGGAACGTGCTTACACTCTGGAGTCACTCAGAGCCATGGCGTTGAAGCAATCACCCATGGCCGAACTGGACGCGGCTTTGTTTCCGGTTGACAGCCTGCTTGGCACTTTGCCACGCATTGAATTGAACAACGAGTTTGCCCGGCGTTTTTTGCACGGGCAACGACTGCCACTGACTGGTCCACTGAACCAGGCAGGGCGTGTGCGGGTGTATGGAGAGGCCTCCGCACAGGATGTGAAGAACTCGCCCGGTGGTCAAGGCCATGTTTTTTTGGGCACAGGCAATTTAGAAACAGACGGGAAGGGCGCATTGCTCAGGCCCGAAAGACTTATTCAGGTAAACCTATGACACGCGCACTACGCAACGTTGCAATCATCGCCCACGTGGACCACGGCAAA
>DASUEF010000238.1:0-12839 GCA_036275215.1 Limnobacter sp.
ATTGCCATGGGCACACCGCCACAATGGATTTTTCCCAAAGCTTGCGCCGCCACCACGGAATAGCTGTAGTCCAAACCCATGCCGCCAAACTCTTCTGGTTTGGTCAGTCCCAGCAAGCCAAGATTACCCATCTTTTTGAACAGCTCATGGGCGGGAAACATTTGTTCCTTTTCCCAGGTAGCCACGTGTGGATTAATTTCATTCTCCACAAAGCGTTCGATGGTGCGTTGTAGTTCTTTGTGTTCTTGGCTTAGTCTCACTGCACTTCCTCCTCGTTATTCATTGGTCACGCGCTAGGGGCGAGCCACGCCAAATTGCATGGCTTGCACGCTGCGCTCTTGTTGCAGGCAGGCAATCAGCGCTAGCGCCAACACCTGCCGGGTGTCTCTTGGATCGATCACGCCGTCGTCGAGCAACAATCCGCTGGTGTGGAATGCGCTGGTTTGTGATTCAAACGTGTCGATGATTTGTTTTTTCATGTTTTCCAGCATGAACTCAGGTACTTCCATGCCTTTTCGTGCGGCGCTGGCCTGCATGACGGTGGCCATGGTGCCCGCGGCTTGCTCGGCACCCATGACCGCAGTTTTGCTGTTGGGCCAGGCAAACACGAAACGCGGACCAAACGCCCTGCCGCACATGCCATAGTTACCAGCACCAAAACTGGCACCGCACAGCAAAGTGATTTGAGGAACTGTTGCATTGCTTACCGCTTGAATCATTTTTGAGCCGTGCTTGATGATGCCGCTTTGCTCGGCCTCTTTGCCCACCATGTAACCGGTTGTGTTTTGCAGGTAAATGATTGGGGTTTTGGTTTGGCAGCAACTTTGGATAAAGTGCGTGGCTTTGGTGGCACCTGCCGTGTCGATTGGCCCCAGGTTGCTGATGATGCCGATGGAAATACCCATCAGCTTGGCGTATCCGCACAGTGTGGCTGGGCCGTAGTTGGATTTGAATTCGAGGAAGTCGGAGTCGTCGACGATGCGGGCGATGACTTCGCGCATGTCCACCGGCGTTTTGATATCGGCGGGCATAATACCCAGCAGTTCTTCGGCTGGGTAGCGTGGCGCCGGAGCGTGAGCATTCAATGTGGGTATCACATTCCGGTTGCTGCTGTTCCAGTCGATTTTTTCCATCACCTCGCGGGCCAGTGCAATGGCGTGGCGGTCGTCGTCAGCAATGTAGTCGCCCAAGCCTGAGATTGAGCAGTGCATGTCGGCACCACCCAGTTCTTCATCGGTGGCAACTTCACCCGTGGCGGCTTTCAGCAGCGGTGGGCCAGCCAAAAATGCGCGTGCACGTTCACGAACCATGATGACCACATCACTTAAACCAGGAATGTAAGCACCACCCGCAGTGGATGAACCGTGTAGTACGTTGATGACGGGCAGCCCTGCCGCGCTGAGTTTGGCCAGGCGGTAGAAATTGCCGCCGCCCAATATGAAGTGCTCGACTTTGTACTTCAACAAATTGGCACCAGCGGATTCGCCGAGGTTAATGAAGGGCAGTTTGTTTTCCAGGGCAATGTCCTGGGCCCTTTGCATTTTTTCAATGCCCATCGCCTGAAGTGCACCGGCCTCGATGCCTGAATCGCTGGCCACCACCATGCACAAGGTGTTGGCCACATAGCCCAGCCCGGCAATGATGCCGCCGCCGGGAATGCTTTTGTCGGCCTTTTGACCATCTTGCATGTAACCAGCCAGCGTACTGAGTTCAAGGAAGGGGGAGCCTGCATCGAGCAGTAGCGCCACCCGGTCGCGAGGCAGCAACTGCCCACGCTTTGCAAACGAGGGCGCAGCTTTTGCTGAGGCGTTGCGGGTGCGTTGCTCCAGCTCTCGGAGAGTTTGAAGATTCTCACGCATGTGGGCCGAGTTTTTTTCAAACTCTGCGCCGTGTGATTGAATGTTGGATTGCAGAATGGGCATGGTCAGTGTCACTTGCTTTTGGCTGCGCGTTCGGCGTCGCGCCTTTGAATCACTTCGGGCAAGCCACCCAGGTGGAAGCTATTGAATGCGGGATTTTGTTTGCCATTGCCTACCACCGGCCACACCCGTTTGGCGTTGACTGCCGCACCGTCAACTCGAATACAGCTTCCTGAAATGAAGGAGGCGGCTGGACTGCACAGGAAAGTGAGTACGGAGGACACTTCGGCTTCCAGGCCCAGTCGCTGTAGTGGAATGGTTTTGTCCAGCTGCATGATGGTTTGTTTCATGGGTTCTGGGTAGGTGTCCATCCCACTGGAGGCAATGAATCCCGGCGCAACAGCATTGACTCGCACGGGCGCCCATTCAAGCGAGGCTGTTTCGGAAAAATTCAGCATGCCCGCGCGCGCAGCACCGGAATGGCCCATGCCTGGCATGCCGTTCCACATGTCGGCGATGATGTTGGTAATCGACATATCCGTTTTGCCCAGGTTGCGAACCATGTGTTGGTTGAACACTTCTCTGGCCATCAGGAAGCCGCCTGTGAGATTGTTGCGGACCACTGTTTCCCAACCTTTGGCGCTGATGGCGCTCAGCGGCGAGGGAAACTGCCCGCCAGCGTTGTTGATGAGGTGGTCGATTTTTCCATGTGCTTTCAGGATGTCGCTCACAGTCTCTTTGACTCGCTCTTCTTCACGAATGTCGCAACTGTGCAGGCTGATTTCCACATTGCAGGTTTGAAGAATCTCTGCCTTGACTGTTTCAAGCTTTTCGATTTTTCGGCCTACGAGTGCAAGATTGGCGCCCAGGCTTGCCAGTTCATGGGCTGTGCATCGGCCAATGCCAGAGCCTCCCCCCGTGACAACGATGGTTTGACCCGCAAAAAGCCCGGGTTTAAAAACGGATTGGAAGCTGTTCAAAGTGGGCCCCGAAGATATTCAAGCGAACGTTTGATTGATAAGATAGGCAAATTGTCACCAACTACGGCTTGCCTGTCAACGCCTGCATGCGCATGAACACTTCATCTACACCGAGTAAAAAAACCATTCACATTGGCGGTGCCTGCGGTTTTTGGGGCGACAGCAGCCTGGGCACTGAGCAACTGCTGCAGGTGCCCGGCCTAAACTACATCACTTACGATTACCTGGCTGAGCTGACGCTGGCCATCATGGCGGGCATGCGGATGAAGAATCCAGAGCATGGGTATGCCCTGGACTTTGTGGATTTGATGAAAAAGGCCCTTCCTGTGGCCAAGGCCAAAGGCATTCGGATTGTGGCCAACGCGGGCGGATTGAACCCCAAAGCATGCGCGGACGCACTGCGCAAGGCGTTGAATGAGGTGGGCTGCGACGCAAAAATTGGTGTGGTGAGTGGAGACGATGCCACGGCATCACTGGGTCGTTTGCGTAAGGATGGCGTGGAGTTAAAAGATCCAAATGCGCAAACGCCGGCACCGCCATTCTTTTTAACCGCCAACGCCTACCTGGGAGCGTTTCCCATTGCCGCCGCTTTGGACGCAGGGGCCGACATTGTGATCACTGGGCGCGTGGTGGACAGCGCCATGGTGCTGGGTGCTTTGATTCATGAGTTCAGATGGACTCCCGCCGATTTGGACCCGCTGGCGCAGGGAAGCTTGGCGGGGCACATGGTGGAGTGCGGTGCACAGGCCACGGGGGGGTTGTTTACGGATTGGCAACAGGTGCCAGACTGGGCCAACATTGGCTACCCCGTGGTGAGCGTGCAGGCCGATGGCAGTTTTGAGTTGAGCAAGCCGGAGGGCACTGGGGGCTTGGTGAATGTGGCAGTGGCCACCGAGCAAATGTTGTATGAAATCCATGACCCGACCAACTACGCACTGCCCGATGTGGTGTGTGATTTCACCACGGTGCGCATCATCCAAACATCCACTGACCGTGTGCGTGTGCAAGGTGCGCGTGGCAAGGCCCCCATGGATGTTTACAAGGTGTGCGCAACTTATCCAGAGGGTTTCCGTTGCATTGGATTGTTGTCGGTGGTGGGGTTTGATGCACACGCCAAGGCCGTGCGTACCGGTGAAGCTATTCTGGAGCGCACGCGGGCCATGTTCAAACGCCAGGGCTTGGCCGATTACAGCCGCACGCACATTGAAATTGTTGGCAGCGAGACCGATTTGGGGCCACATGCGCGGGTGAAATTGGGGCATGAGGCCTTGTTGCGAATTGCGGTGGTGCATCCGGACAAAAAAGGCGCGGGTATTTTTTCGCGCGAAATTGCACCTGCCGGCACAAGCTATGCACCAGGCACCAGCGGCAACTTTGGCATGGGGCGCCCAAACGTCACCCCCTTGGTTAAATTGTTTAGTTGCTTTGTGCCCAGAGCCATGCAGGTGCCAGCGGTTTGGGTGGATTCAAGCTCGGTGGATTATGTGGAGCCGGAGCATCCGTCTCCAGGCCACGAGGTCGATGCACAGGCGGACGCAAGGCATCTCAGCGGTGCGGCCTGCCCAGCATCATTGAACATCCCAGCCGATTTGTTGGGAAAACCCTTGCTGGCCATTGCACATGCTCGCAGTGGTGACAAGGGCAACACCAGCAACGTGGGGGTGGTGGCCAGAACTGCACAGCATTACGATTTGCTGACAGCCTTGCTAACGCCGCAGCGTATCAAATCGTATCTTGCGCACTTGGTGCAGGGGGAGGTTACCGTTTTTGGGTTACCTCAAGTCCACGCTTTAAATATCGTTATGACAGGTGCGTTGGACGGTGGCGGCATGAGCTCCATGCGCAACGACCCCTTGGGCAAAGGCATGGCCCAATTGCTGCTGACCATGCCGATACAGGATTGAAAGTCTTCACACGAATGGAGGGGTACACCACGTTGGGCGTACCCCCTAGTTAGTTATCTTTTTCCTACAGGATGTCTCCGTTGAAGGAGATGTGAGGCGCTTCCGGGTGCCTATAACACATCACACACAGGAGAACATCATGAACTTCAAGCAAATCGCAGTTGTAGCCGCCATCGCCACCGGTTTTGCAATGCCAATCTCTGCACAGGCCTCTGACATTGCCACCTTGAATGGTTGGGGTGCCTTGTTTGCAACCGCACATGCTGGCCAACAACAAGCCAATGCGCAAGGACAGGGCGAAATCAAAGTGAGCTTGTTCCAAGCGCGCCAGCAGCCCCCTGCCGCTCAGCCCGCCCCTGCACCTGAAACACAGCAACCAGCCCCCGCAAGCCCAGCCCCACAAACTGGAGACGAGGGTGTTGCCGAGGCCCCGGCCACAGATGCACCTGAGGGTGATATGGCCAATGCTGACAATGCAACAGCAGAATCTTCCGATGCAGGCCAGGAGCAGGCAGGCCAGGCCAGTGCAAGTGCCAACGCCAGCCTGAGCGCCAGCGTCAAACTCACCGGCGATGGCATGGGCAAGGCCATGAACACGGTGGATGGTGTTTACCAAACTGCGGGCACTGCGGTTGTGGGTGTGGTCAACGGCATGATGGGTTCTGCCCAGAGCATGGCCAGCCGTTCTTCCGGCATGAACATTGCCGCCAACGCAGCGCAGAGCGGCTCAGTGGATGTGGCTGGCCTGGCAACAGCCAATGTGGCCGGAACCATGAGCACCACTGCGAGCATCGCCAGCGCTGGTCAGCTGAGCGCCATCACAGCCATGACAAGCAGCTTGGTACAAAATGTGATCGCAGCACGCCCTGCTTCTTTGAGTGGTTTGTTGCGTTGATGTGCACTAGCCCAAACAAAAGCCCTCGAGCATCGAGGGCTTTTTTTATGCTTGTTGCAAAAAGAACTCCACCACCTTCTCGGTGAGGGTGTCGAGGTTGTCGCCTTTGCGCGGCTTGTACCAGGTGACCATGAAATTCATTGCACCCAAGACCATGAGACGCGCAAATTTTGGATCGCTTTTCAGAAAGCCTTCGGCATGCAAACCGTGAATGGACGCTTGCCAAATGGCATCGTACTCATCTTTGGTGGCAATCAGGCGCCGTTGATGCACCTCATCCAGGCAGCGCCAGTTGTAAAGCATCACCGGTATGAAATCGTTGCCATCTTCCAGAATGATGCTTAAATGAACGCGCACCAAGACCTTGAACTGTACATCTGCGCTCAACCCGGGCTTCACCACAGCACGTGTTTTCTCGAGGCCTTGGCGAAGCCCTTCTTCGACCACGGCCACTAGGATGTCTTGCTTGCTAGCAAAATGATAGAAAGGGCTACCACATTGCATGCCAACGGCGTTGGCAATCGCCCGCATGCTGGCTCCATCGTAACCTTTGTCACGAAACAGCTTTGCCGCAGCTCTCACAATGTCGCCGCGCCGACCATCGTCGGGTTTTTGTTCTTTGAGCACTCTTGCCACTTCCCAGTCCTTTTTATTGTTTATTCACAGCCAGTTTTTTACACATCCATTGATGTGGAATGCCCACCTCTATGTGTGGGTCTGCGTCAGGTTCAAAGCCATGCCGACTGTAAAACGGCACAGCGTGTTTTTGTGCGCTCAAACGCACCGTGGTGAACCCTTGTTCCAAGGCCACTTTCAGCAGTGCCTGAAGCATGGCTGCGCCAATGCCCTGACGGCGGTGTTGTGACAGCACGGCCATGCGGCCGATTTTGCCACTCCTTAGCAGGCGGGCTGTGCCCACTGCTTGTTCGCCAAGCCATGCCACCGCGTGGGTTGCCGAGGCGTCTTCGTTATCCCACTCTTCATGTTCAGGGATGCCCTGCTCATGAACAAAAACAGAACGGCGAATGAAACGCGCCCATTCGCCGTTGGTATGCCAGTCTGTGCAGGTGATTTTCAGCAAATCAGCCCAGTGCAGCCAAGTCGGCGTCCACGGCTTCCAGCATTTCCTGCGTGATCATGCCACCGGAAAAGTTGGCCACAACGGCCAATGGGAAACCTTTGCCCATCCCAATTTGGGGGTGTGTGGAAATGCCGGGCATGTGTTTTTCCAGAACAGCCAGAGTTTGTGGGTTGTCCAACAAATCGCCCAGTTTGGATTGGGTAGAAAAAGCCATGAATCAAGTCTCCTAGAATGTGATCGATATATAAATTCAAACAAACGCTTGAATTATTTTTCCATTCTAGACCAAGAACGCCCGTGCTGGGTCGTTTTTTGGTGAAGCTGAAGCACCGGACTTGACGCTGTGTGACGTCTAACCTGCCAAAAGGGTTTTGGAAGGCGATGTGACTTTCCGAACAAACTTGCCAATACCCAGTGCTATTTTACCGCACTGCACCATAGCAGGGTTGGCCATGGGCGGATATTCTCACCCATGGCCGCGGTTATGCGCTTATTCGACCTGTGTCACAAGGCTAAATGAGAAAACATCGTCTGGGCTGGCGGTGCTGCGCCCTTTGGTGTAACCAAATTGCAAAGCGGATGTGGGGCTGAGGGAATACACAGCAGATACTGCACGCTCTTTTCGCTTTTCAGTGCCCACCAGCAGTTCGTCCCGCTCAGAGGTTGTGAAGTTCACGAATAGGGAATCGCCAACGGGCATGCCAAAACCCAGGATCGCATAGTTGCCGTCTTGAAGACGGAGGGTTTGCGTGTCCCCGTAATACATGCGACCAAGCACGGCCGTTAGCGCAAAATTGTTTTGGAGGCGGTAGGCAAGATCGGCTTGAATGCCGTAATCGGTTTTGCCTGTGCCCAAACCGTCGCGCTCGTCACCCGTGGCCAGTTTTGCTAAGCCTGTGGCCGATGCTGCAAACCCTTTGGTTTGAATGCCGCCGATGATGTCGCGGGTGTACGTGGCGACCATATCGCCCAGCCCCTTGGCCTTGCGCGTTGCAGCTCCGCCACCTGGTGTTACAGTCCCGTTGATCACGGTGCCTGGGCCTTCTAGAGAAATGTAAGGCACAAACAACGAGGCGCGGTAGGTTTCGCCAACCAGTGTGGCGCCCAGGGTGTAAGAAGTTGCTTTGGTTTCTTGTGCCTGCCCAAACCTGCCTTTGAGCGAATCAAAGCTGTAAGTCATCAAGAGGGAGGGAGGTTGTGCCCATGCCGTGGTGAGTGTTGCGCCAAGCGCGCAACCCAGCAGTGCGCGAATAAAAGTGTGCCCCATGTACTGTCTCCTTTTTTGACACAGTATAGGGGCAAAACCGCTGCTGCTGGGATCCTTCAAATGGTGAGTGGAAAAGTACTTACTTTTTGGCGCGGTATTCCGCACGCAGAGCCCACGCTTTTTTCATGAGGTTTCACTGCGCTTTTTCAGGATGGTGCCAAGCTCTGCTCGCTTAGCGTTGCCCTGCATCGGCCACGCGGAGTGTTTCTGGTTTTCGACCCATCATCTGGTCTGCAAAGGCAATCGCATGTGGATTCAATGCCTGGGAGCTGTCGTGCTCTGGATCGCGTGATGAAAAATCAGTGCGAATGGATTTCACCCGTTTGTACACAGGCTCCAACGCTTCTGGAGCCACCTTGGCCACGTAGGCCAAGCCCACCAAATCTGCCAGGGTTTCCTCAAAATGCACATTGTTCTTGAAGGTGATTCCCAGGTGTTGCTCCAAGGCCTTGCGTGCGCTAATCCGCTTGCCCTGTTCGGACATGATGCAGTGGGTGAGCTCATGTGCGGAGGTGAAGGCCAGAAACGCATACCCCAGTCCCTCGTGACCGGTGTCCAAAAAATGAGACCATACACGTTTTGCATCCGCATGGTGATTCACATGCACCACGCAGGTTTTGATGCCGCTGTTGGTGAGGAAAGGTGATGGGTTGTTCATGGTGGTTTCCCGCACGTGCACCCGGTCGGTATTGATTTGGAAGTGGGTAGCAAACTGGTGCACTTCCTCTTTGACTGCAGCCGTGTCTGGCAGGGATGACTGCGGGGTGAACAGGCTCACCAAACCAAAAAACAATCCGTTCCACATGACAGGTTCCCCGCAAAGTTGATGACTCTGTGCGGTAGAACGGCAGCTGCTGCCCCAAAAAAGATTGCCCCAATGCGTTGCCCACAAAGGGGGCACACAAAAGGGTTATGTCAAAATCGGTCTCATCTTGCACACATTCTTTGAGGTTGAAATGAGCAGTCCTGTGGTGATCGTTACCGGTGCGGCAGGTGCCTTGGGGCAGGTCGTGGCCGCCCACTTGGGGCAGACGGGTTACCGGCTTTTGTTGGTGGATTTGAACCAGCCAGAGTGGGATGGCGACAGCGACGCCGTGTCGATCGGCAACGTGGATCTCACCCTGCCCGAACATGCGCAAGAGGTCGTGAACCAAGCGTGGGAATACTTTGGGCAAATTGATGCGGTGGTCAACCTTGCAGGTGGATTTGCCTGGGAAATCCAGGTGGAAAGCAGTTTAGAGACTTGGGACCGGATGTACGCCATGAATGTGCAGACAGCCGTGAACATGTGCCAAGCGGTGTTGCCCCAGTTTCAGGATCAGCAAGGCGGGGTGATTGTTAACATTGGCGCAGCCGCAGCCAGCAAAGCAGGCATTGGCATGGGGGCATATGCGGCGGCGAAATCGGCTGTGCTTCGCCTCACCGAGGCACTTTCAGCTGAAAACAAGCAGCTGGGCGTTCGCGTAAATGCCGTGTTACCCAGTATCTTGGATACCCCTGGCAATCGTGAGAGCATGCCCGACGCAGATCCCGCCGACTGGGTGGGCTTGGATTCCTTGGCCGGCGTCATTGCCTTTTTGTTGTCGGAAGCAGCGCGCGATATTCACGGTGCTGCCATTCCTGTCACTGGGCGGGTGTCTTAAGGCCGATGCCGCAGGCCCTCAAGGTAGTTGTCGATCGTGAATTCAGCCTGCGCGATGAGATCGAACAGGTCTGGGCTCAGCACATAATTGGCAAACAGGCCGTCAATCAGGGAGTGCAATCCAATGGCGGCCTGTCTAGGGTCAATGCGGGCTGACAATTCGCCGGTGTGGATAGCCCCTTGAAAATCTTTTTCGATGGTGTCTAAGCAGCCCTGGATGGCCTCCAGGTGTCGGTCCCGAATGGGCAACATGTCGTCCACCATCTCAGCTTTGTGCATCACAATGTCGAATACCCGTTGCGTGCGCGGATCGTCCGCCAGTGTTCGCACCACGTGCATGGCGCGGTCGCGCAGGTAGGCCAGCGGCTTGGCACCGGTTTGCGTGTCGGGTGAGGCGATGTATTCGTCCATGGGCAAAATCACCCGCTGCAACATCGCATCAAAAAGATCCGCTTTGTTTTTGAAGTGCCAATAAATAGCCCCCCGCGTCAGGTTGGCGGCTTTGGCAATGTCATTGAGCGTGGTTCGCGACACCCCTTTTTCTGAAAAAACCGCCTCAGCGGTGTCCAGAATCAGGTTGCGAGTTTCCAACGCTTCTTCTTTTGTTTTTCTTACCACAGTGGCTCTGTCACAAAGTTAAAAACATGTTTACATACACTCGTGCATGTATGTATTATCTGACCTCTTGGTCATTAAATCAACCCGAAAATCGTCTCACGAGGACAAAGACAGGGGCAATTATGCACAGCAAATCATTGAAATCAAAAAGTATTCAATCGTCCCCATACAGCCAGGCCTTTGCAGGAGCGACCCTCCTGCCAGCCGTGCTGGTGACTCTATTATCCAGCGCTTTGCTGCTGGGTTGTGGCCAAAGTGCAGATGCACAGGCACCGAGCGGATCTGGCGGCACGCAGGCTGCACCTGTGCTAGTGGTGGAAGTCAAAACCGAAGAACTCCCCCTGCAGTATGAATATCCTGCGCAGGTGGCTGGCTTCCGTGAGGTCCAAATACGTGCTCGCGTGGCTGGCATCATCGAGCAGCGGCTTTTTGAAGAAGGTGGGCGGGTAAAACAAGGGCAATCCCTGTACAAGTTGGACAACGCCCCCTACCAAACTGCGCTTGCCCGCGCATTGGCCGATGAAAATGCCGCCAAGGTGCGCGCTGCGCAAGCCGAGCGGGATTACCAGCGGGTGTTGCCCTTGGCGCAAAGCAAGGCCGTATCCCAACAAGAGCTGGACAATGCACAATCTGCGTTTGAGGTGGCCAAGGCCGATGTGATGGTGGCCAGTGCTACCGTTCGGCAGGCACGCCTAAATTTGGAGTATGCCCGCGTGGAATCACCAGTCAACGGGTTTGCCAGCCGCTCGCTGTATTCAGAGGGCAGCTTGGTCTCCGGTCCCTCTGAACTGCTCACCACGGTGACTCAAATTGACCGGGTGTATGTGAACTTCGGCATTCCTGAAAAAGACCACGAGCAGTTGCGCAGAGGCGTGGCCAGTGGAGACGTGGTGATGCCCAAAGGCGAGCTGTTGGTGGAGGTGCTGGGTGCCGATGGCAAGCCCACCAGCTTGCAGGCCAAGCTTGGTTTTCAGGATGTACGCGTGAACCCAAGCACCGGCACGGTGGATGCACGCGCCGTGATCAACAATGACAAGGAAATGTTGAGCCCCGGTCAGTTTGTGCGGGTGCGGGTGAGTGGCGCTGTGCAAAAAGACGCCGTGTTGGTGCCTCAACGCGCAGTGCTTGAAAACCCGGCAGGCGGAAAAATTGTGATGACCGTGAGCCCGGAAAATACCGTGGCGCCCCGCCCTGTGCAGGTGGCCCAGTGGAACGCAGACCAATGGGTGGTCACTGGTGGTTTGAAGGCCGGCGACAGGGTGATCACCGATGGATTCATGAAGGCGCCACCTGGCACACCCGTGACGCCCATGTTGGCGGGAGCCCAGGCCGCCTCGTTAGAGGCTGGCCAAATTCAACCTGCCTCTGGCGCAGCCAAGCAGTAAGGGGACCGTGCATGTTGTCAAAGTTTTTCATCGACAGGCCGGTGTTTGCGGCTGTACTGTCCATTTTTATTATGCTCGCCGGTTTGGCGGCCATGCGCGGTTTGCCCATCGCCCAATACCCTGAAATTGCTCCGCCTGTAGTGCAGGTGCGCGCGGTGTACCCAGGCGCGTCTGCCCAAGTGATTGAAAGCACAGTGGCTGCGCCAATTGAGAACGCCATCAACGGTGTGGAAGACATGATGTACATGAGTTCCACCTCCGCCTCCAGCGGTGTGGTGGAAATCATGGTGACCTTTGAGATTGGCACCGACCCCGACCAAGCGGCGCTGAACGTGAACAACCGCGTGAAGCAGGTTGAAAACATCCTCCCGCAAGAAGTACGCCGGCAGGGTGTAACGGTCAATAAAGGTTCTTCCGCGTTTTTGCAGGTGTTGGCTTTTTATTCAGACGATGGTCGGTTTGACGACTTCTACACGTCCAACTATGTGACGCTGAATGTGCTGGATCGCATCAAACGCATACCCGGCACCACCAACGTTCAAATTTTTGGTGCCAAAGATTATGCAATGCGCATCTGGATCAAACCGGACCGCATGGCCCAGCTAAAGCTCACTGCCCGAGACATTGTGGCCGCGCTCAATGAGCAAAATGCCCAGTTTGCTGCGGGCAAGGTGGGCCAGGCACCCAACAACAACGGGCAAGAATTGGTGTACACCATCACAGCCCAGGGCCGTCTTCAGAACGTGGAGGAATTTGAAAACATTTTGATTCGCGTGAATCCAGATGGCTCTTCTCTGCGCTTGAAGGACGTGGCACGGGTTGAACTGGGTTCCAAGGATTACGACTTTGTGGGGCGCATCAACGGCAAGCCGGCCACCCTGGTGGGTGTGTTCTTGCAACCAGGGGCCAATGCGCTGGCGGTGGCCGATGCCGTGAAGGGCACAGTGGACGAGCTGGCCAAGGATTTTCCGCAGGGGCTGGACTATGCCGTGCCCTACGACACAACGCGCTTCGTCGAAGTGTCCATCCGCGAAGTGGTTAAAACGCTGGTCGAGGCGATGATCCTCGTGTTCATCGTGGTGTATGTGTTTTTGCAAAACTGGCGCGCCACCTTGATTCCGATTTTGGCCGTGCCCGTGTCTTTGCTGGGCGCGTTTGCAGGCTTGTATGTGCTGGGCTACTCCATCAACACACTCACCTTGTTCGGC
>DASUEF010000239.1:0-4127 GCA_036275215.1 Limnobacter sp.
GTGGTACCGCGAGACTGGCTCCGGCATGGGGGCCACATTGAACACCGGTGTGGGCATGGGGGCCTATGTGTTGGCCGATCGCGCCAGCTGGATTGCATTTGGCAACAAAGGCAACTTCAAGATAGCGGTGGAAGGTGACCCCACTTTATTCAATCAATACGGTGTGATTGCTGTGAATCCTGCCAAGTGCCCCAATGTGAAAAGCGAGTTGGGCCATGCATTCGTGAACTGGTTGGTGTCTGCCAAAGGGCAAGCCACGATTGCGGGGTTTCAGCAGAATGGGCAGTCTTTGTTTTTTCCGAATGCTGGCAAATGAGGCGTCTCAATAAGCCTTAAGAATTCCACACCACGGTGCCCATTGCCCTGGTGTTGTAGCCTTCAAATTGTTGTGCTTTTTTCTTGAATGCACTGCTGCTCGTGAACTGAATGAGTGTTTGAAAAGGTGGTTCAAACCACGCTTTGCGGCACACCATCAAATCAAAACTTTCCTGTTGCGTGGGCACAAAGCCAAGGCCAAATTGCAAGGCCAAGGCTTGCAAACCAGGCGCCGCATCGGCTTTTCCGCTGGCCACCGCAGCAATGGTGTCGTTTTCGGTTCGGCAGGTTTCCGAGATATTCATCGCGGCCAAATCAAGGCCATGCGCATGCAGAAGGTGCTCGAACAAAATCATGCCGCCTGCACCAGCCTGGCGTGTGGCAATTTTCAACGCAGGCAAATCAGCCACGCCACTAATTTTCTTCGGGTTGCCTTGCGGCACAATCAGGCCCTGTTGACGCTTGGCCCAATGCACCAACACCACATTGCTCGTCGCGAATCGGGCCTGCACGGCATGTGTATTCCAGGCGTGGGTGTTGGCGGTGGTGTTGACACCAAGAATGTGCAAGCCAGTGGCCACAGCACCTTTGTTCTCAAACACGTCAAGCCCACTTAGGCTGCCATCAAACTGCATGGCCAAACCACAACCCGATTCACGAATGGCCCATTCCAGAAGCGGGTCGTGGCTGCCTGCAACCACATTCAATCGTGCATTGTTTTTGGGGGCCGACAGAAATTCGCCAGTGCGTATCCAGTGCAAAAGCTCGGCTTTGGGAAACAGCAGTTTGCCGGTGGCCTTCACACAGGGAATTTCTTGCGCACTCACCAGGTCGTAGAGCTTGCGCTCTTTGATGCGCAGCAATTCAGCCACTTCCTTGGTGGTTAAAAATTCGGTGGTGTCTGAACCTGAACTCATGTGGCGCGGTTTTCTTCCAGTTTCGTCAAATCAATTTCATCTGGCTCAAGGCCAGGGCTTGTGCCCAACATACGTCGTACATCGTCGATCATCAGGTACAAACAGGGTACCAATAACAGTGTAATGGCTGTGGCAAACAAAATACCGTAGCCCAGTGAAATGGCCATCGGGATCATGAATTTTGCCTGGCGTGAGGTTTCAAAAATCATGGGCGCCAGGCCGCCAAATGTGGATACCGTTGTTAACATGATGGGGCGGAAACGCCGCACTCCTGAAATGCAAATGGCTTCATAAGGTGTCATGCCTTCGCGTACTTTTTCGTTGGCGTAGTCCACCATCACCAGTGAATCATTCACCACCACGCCGGCCAGAGCAAGAATACCCATCATGGACACAATGCTGATGCTATAGCCCATCATCAAGTGGCCTACAATTGCGCCGAAAATACCGAATGGAATGGCAAGCATCACAATGAAAGGTTGCAGGTAACTTTTGAACGGAATGGCCAACAGCACGTAGATCAGCAACAAGGCCACCATGAAGCCTTTGCCCAAACCACCCAGGGCTTCCGAAAAATCTTGCTGGCGGCCGGCAAAGCTGTAGCTCAAGCCCGGGTAGTCGGCCATCAACTTGGGCATGAGATCTTGCACGGTGGCATTTTGCACCTGTTGTGCCTGGTTGCGCGGGTTCACGTTCGCGGTCACGGAAATGGTTCGTCGACCGTCCCTTCGCGTGATGTTGGCAACCGCACGCGTATCGTCAAATTCCACCAGTGAATGCAGGGGTACCAGTGTGCCTTGTGGTGTGCGAATCAAGAGGTCTCGCACATCGGTTTGAGCTGAACGTTCTGTTTCAGGGCGCATCACCAGCACCTTGACTTCGTTGCGGCCACGTTGCTGGCGCAATGCCTCAGCCCCAAAAAACGCGGCGCGAACCTGTCGACCAATGTCGTTGGAACTTAGTCCCAAACGACGTGCTTCCTCTTTTAATGTGAAGCTGAACTGTTCCTTGCCATTTTGAAATCCATCGTCGATTTCGGACACCATGGGGTAGTTGGCCAGTTCACGCGCCAGTGCTTCGCTGGCTTGCCGCAGGGTGTCTACATTGCGGTGGCTAAGCTGCACCGTGAAAGCAGGTCCACTGCCGGGGCCACCCGAATCGGCTGCGAAGCGAATGGTTTCGACACCGGGAATATTGCCAACGTCGAGACGCCACTGGTCGGTAAACTCGGCGGTGGGCACTGGGCGTACGCCCGGCGGCGTGAGGTAGGTTCGAACTGTGATGTTGTTTTCATTCACACTGGCATAAATGCCGGTGCTCTGTTGCTCGCCACCCGTGGCTTCCACGGTTTTCAAAGCGCTGGCCACTATTCGATCGCGCACCAGGTTCACTTGTTCATTGGTGCTGCCCAGTGGCAATTGCGCCCGCACTTCAGACTGATCCGCCTCCACTTGCGGAAACAGCTCGAAGCCCATGCGGCCACTGACAGGCCAGCTGATCACCAGCACCATCAAGGCGATGCCCACGCCCATGGACAGGTAACGATACTCCACACACTTGTGGACAATTGGGGTGTAGCGTTTGTCGATAAACGCCATAAAACCATTTGCGAATTTTTGCTGTGTAATGTGAAAGCGGTTGTCTGGTTTGGGATCTTTGCTGTGGGCCAGGTGAGCAGGCAATATCAACATGGCCTCCATCAGTGACACCACAAATACCGTGCACACGACCAGCGGAATGACACCCCAGATTTTCCCGAGAAAGCCTGGTACAAAAAGCAAGGGTGCAAAGGCTGCAATATTGGTCAGAATGCTGAAGGTGACTGGCATGGCCACATCGCGCGCGCCTTGAATAGAGGCGTCCAGCATGCTCATGCCCTGTTGTCTGTATTCGTAAATGTTTTCGCCCGCAACAATCGCGTCGTCCACCACAATCCCCAGCGCAATAATGAAGGCGAACATCGAGATCATGTTAAAAGTGACCCCAAACAGGGGCAGTATCAACATGGCACCGAGAAACGCGGTGGGAATTCCCATACTGATCCAGAAGGCCAGCTTCCAATCCAGAAACAGGGTCAATAAAACCATCACTAGCACCAAACCCATAATGGCATTGGAAGCCAGCAACTCCTGTCGCTGTTTGTAGGTGTCAGAACGATCACTGACCACCGAAATTTCGATGCCCTCGGGCATCAAGGGGCGAATTCGTTCAAGTGCCTCTTGGGTGGCCTCCGAAATTCCGATTGGTGTTTGTTCACCGATGCGCGATACCGAAATTTCTATCGATGGTTTGCCATTGAAGGTGGCGTATTTGTCGATGTCCTGAAAGCCATCTCGCACTGTGGCAATGTCACCCAGCTTCAAGGGAGTGCCGCTGACGGGCGAGACAATCGGCAGCGCCGCAAATTCATTGGCGAAATCACGTCGCTCAGAAACGCGCAGCAATATTTCACCGCTTTGGGTTGAAATACTTCCGCCGGATACTTCAATCACATTGGCCCGAATATTGTCGGCAATGCCCTGCAGCGTTAAGCCATAGGCGTTTAACCGGGCTTCTGGCACTTCAACATGAATTTCCTGTTCGCGCGTTTCAGTCAAATCAACTTGCGTGATACCGGGGTTTTGTAGCAAGCCGTCGCGTACTTCTTCAGCCAGATTGCGAAGCGACAATTCATCGGTGTCGCCGTGTACCACCAAAGTGACTACGGTTCTCTTTCGCGCAGTTAGTGACACATTGGGCACTTCTGCATCACCAGGGAAGGTGGTGATTCGATCGACCTCTTGCTTGATCCTGTCGTAAACAGCCTGCGCATCTTCCGATTCATCAATTTCAATGACCACGCTGGCCACGCCCTCATTGGCTGTGGAATTGACTTCCACAATTCCCTCAATGGCA
>DASUEF010000240.1:0-39934 GCA_036275215.1 Limnobacter sp.
TAACACACACGCGGGCGGGTGAATCATCCCCGCCTGCATTTGAACAAAGAATCAAAAAGGAAAAAATTCCATGGCAATCGTAGAAGTGGTGGTCCCACAACTGTCCGAATCTGTCGCCGAAGCCACATTGTTGAACTGGTACAAAAAGCCGGGTGATGCAGTCAAACGCGACGAAAACCTCATCGACATCGAAACCGACAAGGTGGTGCTTGAAGTGCCAGCTCCCTCGGCTGGTGTGATTGTCGAAGTGCTCTGCCAAGATGGCGCCACTGTGGTGGCTGGCCAACTTTTGGCAAAAATTGACACGGAGGCCTCCGCAGGTGCCACTGCTGCGCCCGTAGAATCCAAACCGGCAGCTGTTGCGCCCGTGGCAGCATCCGCCGCAGCACCTGCGCCTAGCACCAGCGTAGATGGCTCTGTTGCCATGCCCTCGGCCGCCAAAATGATGGCCGAGAACAACCTGGCCCCGGCTCAAGTGGCTGGCACGGGCAAGGATGGCCGCATCACCAAGGGCGATGTGGTGAATACCCTGAGCGGTGCAGTTGCTGCACCAACAGCCAAGCCTGCGGCAGCGCCCGCAGCGACACCTGCGGCCAAGCCAGTGAGCTTACTGCCTGAGGTAAAAGCGCCGCTCGATCCATCCACCCTGATTGAAGGTCGCCCAGAGCAGCGCGTGCCCATGAGCCGTCTGCGTGCCCGTGTGGCTGAGCGACTCGTTCAGTCCCAACAAACCAACGCCATTCTGACCACGTTCAACGAAGTGAACATGAAGCCGGTGATGGACTTGCGTGCCAAGTACAAAGACAAGTTTGAGAAAGAGCATGGTGCCAAGCTTGGTTTCATGGGCTTTTTTGTGAAAGCCGCAGTGGCAGCCCTCAAAAAGTACCCCGTGCTGAATGCCTCGGTGGACGGTAACGACATTGTTTACCACGGCTATTTCGACATTGGTATCGCGGTGGGATCTCCCCGTGGTTTGGTGGTTCCGATTTTGCGCAACGCCGACCAAATGAGCATTGCCGACATCGAAATGAAAATCGCTGAGTTTGGTCAGAAGGCCAAGGACGGTAAACTGAGTCTGGATGAGCTCACCGGTGGTACCTTCTCAATCTCCAACGGTGGTGTGTTTGGTTCAATGTTGTCTACGCCCATCATCAACCCGCCTCAGTCGGCCATTCTTGGCATTCATGCCACCAAAGACCGTGCCGTGGTTGAAAACGGCGAGATCGTGATTCGTCCCATGAACTACCTGGCCATGAGCTACGACCACCGCATCATCGACGGTCGTGAGGCAGTGTTGGGCTTGGTGGCCATGAAAGAAGCCTTGGAAGATCCAGCACGCTTGTTGCTGGACCTGTAAGGAGGACTGGATTCATGAGCACACAATACGATGTGGTGGTGGTTGGTGCAGGCCCGGGCGGGTACATCGCAGCGATCCGCGCAGGTCAGTTGGGCATGAAGGTGGCCTGTATTGAGGGCAATGCGTATGACGATCCCAAAGGTGAGCCGCGTTTGGGAGGCACATGCCTGAACGTGGGTTGCATTCCCTCCAAAGCGCTGCTGGCCTCTTCCGAAGAGTTTGAGAAAATTCAGCACCATGCTGAGGACCATGGCATCACCGTGACGGGTGCCAAAATGGATGTGGCCAAGATGATCAAGCGCAAGGACGACATTGTTGCCAAGATGACTGGTGGTATTCAGTTCTTGTTCAAGAAAAACAAGGTCACCTTGATCAAGGGTTGGGCCAGCTTTGCCGGCAAAGTCGACGGTGGCTTCGAATTGTCTGTCAAGTCCGCTGCGGGCGAAGAAAAGGTGACCGCCAAGCAAGTGATTATTGCCACTGGATCCAAAGCCCGGCATCTGCCCGGCATGGTGGTGGATAATCAGCTTGTTTGCGACAATGAAGGTGCATTGAAGTTTGGTGCTGTGCCTAAGAAGCTGGGCGTGATTGGTGCGGGTGTGATTGGCTTGGAGTTGGGCTCGGTGTGGCGCCGTTTGGGCGCAGAGGTCACTGTGCTTGAAGCCATGCCAAACTTTTTGGCGGCAGCCGACGAAGGCGTGGCCAAAGAGATGCACAAGATCTTCACCAAGCAAGGTCTGAAAATGCACATGGGCGTGAAAATCACTGAAGTGAAGGCCGGCAAGAAAGGTGTTTCAGTGGCTTATGCTGATGCAGATGGCAACGCGCAGAAACTCGAATGCGACAAGTTGATCGTGTCGGTGGGCCGTGTGCCCAACACCGATGGATTGAATCTTGAAGCGGTCGGTCTTAAAGTCAACGAACGTGGCCAGATCGATGTGGATGCCCACTGCCAAACCTTGGTCGCTGGCGTGTACGCAATCGGAGACGTGATCCGTGGTGCCATGTTGGCCCACAAGGCTGAAGAAGAGGGCGTGATGGTGGCGGAAATCCTGGCAGGCCAAGCTGGGCATTGCAATTACGACACCATTCCTTGGGTTATTTACACCTCGCCTGAAGTGGCATGGGTGGGCAAAACCGAGCAACAGCTCAAGCAGGAAGGTCGCAAGTACAAGGCTGGTCAATTCCCTTTCATGGCCAACGGCCGTGCATTGGGGCAGGGCGATGCGCAAGGTTTTGTGAAGGTGTTGGCCGATGCCACCACCGATGAAGTGCTGGGTGTTCACATCATCAACAGCCATGCTTCAGACTTGATCGCCGAGGCGGTCATGGCCATGGAGTTCAAAGCTTCTTCGGAAGACATTGGCAGAATTTGCCATGCTCACCCCAGTTTGTCTGAGGTGGTGAAAGAGGCCGCTTTGGCTTGCGACAAACGGCAGCTGAACGGTTAAAATCCAGCTCAGTCATCATTTGCAACAACGGCTGGTGAGCACTCATCAGCCGTTTTGTTTACAGCGTGTCCAATCGTGAACGTTCAGGAATACTACAAAAAAACATTGGCAGAACGCGGCTATCAAGCCGATGCGGCCCAGCAGAAAGCGGTGGACCGCATGCAGGTGTTTTACGATGAGTTTGTCGAGTATAAAAAAGCACGCAGCAGCGTCATCAAAAAATTCCTCAATCGTCCAGCTGTGCCCAAGGGCTTGTACCTGTGGGGAGGCGTTGGGCGTGGCAAAAGCTTCTTGATGGATTGTTTTTACAACTCCGTCACGGTTCAGCGCAAAACCCGTTTGCATTTTCATGAGTTCATGCGCGGAGTGCATGCAGAGCTGGACGACCTCAAGGGCGTGCAAGATCCACTGGTTGAAGTGGCCGCGCGCATTGCCAAGCGCTACCGTTTAATCTGCTTTGACGAATTTCATGTATCGGACATTGCTGACGCAATGATCCTCTACCGTTTGTTGGATGGTTTGTTTGCCAACGGCGTAACTTTTCTGATGACCTCCAACTACAAGCCCGATGGCCTGTACCCAGATGGTCTTCATCGAGACCGCTTGCTGCCAGCCATTGAGTTGCTGAACAAACAGCTTGATGTGATCAATGTGGATGTGGGTGTAGATTACAGACGGCGCACCTTAGAGCAGTTGAACACCTACCTGATGCCGCTGACGACAGAGGCTGATGCGCAGTTGAAGGAAGACTTTGAACGCCTCGCGGAGGTTGCGGATGAACCAGCCGAATTGCACATTGAGTCTCGGGTAATCCGCGCTGTGCGCAGGGCTGGCTCGGTGGTTTGGTTTGACTTTCCTACCTTGTGCGGTGGGCCGCGTTCACAGAATGATTACCTGGAGATCGCTAGTCAGTTTCAAACCGTGATTTTGAGTGGCGTGCCCAAATTGGGCGCTGGCATGGCCTCGGAGGCTCGTCGATTCACCTGGCTGATTGATGTTCTCTATGATCACAAGGTGAAGCTTATTATGTCCGCGGCAGTAGAACCTGAGGAGCTTTACACCGAGGGGGCAATGGCCCACGAGTTTTTCAGAACTGTTAGCCGCATTGTGGAAATGCAATCCAAAGAGTATCTGGATGCCCCCAAGCGCAACGCCGTTAGTTTGTAGGCATCTGCCTTTTCCAAGCGTCGATTCCAATGGTGACCTCTTTGGCCAGCAGATCGATCTCGCGTTCCAGGGAGCTTGATCTGAATTGGTGCTGGGGTTGCATCAGTCCAGGATCAAGGATCCAAGGGCTTATTTCTGCTGCCTTTGTTTTCAGAACTTGGGAATCAGCCTCGCCCAACTCGGGCAGTTTCACGAGGCGATTTTCTGGTAACAAATCGGCCAAATGAACCATGCCAATTGCCAGTCGGTAATCACTTATCAGACTCCGCGATTGAGTTTGCCCCATCAATTGTTGCCCAAGGTGTTGCACACAGCTTGCGGTGACAATGCCAGGTGAGCGATAAGTCATTGCGTGCGGCGATGCACCAGAGTTTTGCAGGCTTTCGCTGAGGGCCGAGACCAGAGTGGGGTTATTGTTCGCGGTTTTGCTGATGCGGTCAAACACGATGTGAGTTCTCCAAAGGTAGGGAGCCCACACTTATGCAAACTTTATTCCTGAAGAGCGGCCAGAACGGACCTAAGTTGGTTGGAATACTTGCCCCAATGTGGGGCAAGTCTACCGTTTAGCGCGGCCCCTTGGCTTTTGCAAATGCCGCAGCCAGTGCGTTGTTTGAAAAGCCGCCACCGATTTGCGCCTTGCCTGCACTGGAATTGCGTTCGTGATTGCCACGGCTTTGGCCGCCCCCCGCGCGGTTTGCGGTCACTTGAGCGTTTCCTGGGCGTGGTGCATCGTCCGACAGGCGCATGGTAAGAGAAATGCGCTTGCGAGGAATGTCCACCTCCAGCACCTTGACCTTCACCACCTGCCCTGTTTTTACAACACTGTGCGGGTCTTTCACAAAGGTATTTGATAGTGCAGACACATGCACCAGTCCATCTTGGTGAACCCCAATGTCCACAAAGGCACCAAAATTGGCAACGTTGGTGACCACGCCCTCCAGCGTCATGCCCGGCTTTAAGTCGGCCATGGTGTGCACCTTGTCATCAAATTTGGCTGTTTTGAAACTGGGGCGAGGATCACGCCCAGGCTTGTCCAGCTCAAGCAGAATGTCCTGCACGGTGGGCAAACCAAATCGCTCATCCACAAATTCGCTCGGTTTCAAGGCTTTAAGAATTTCCTTGTTGCCCACCAGGCTGCCCACGGGTTTGCCTGTTTTGGCCGCAATTTTTTCGACCACCACGTAAGCCTCTGGGTGCACCGCTGAGGCATCCAGTGGATTTTCCGCACCGTGAATACGCAAAAACCCAGCAGCCTGTTCAAAGGTTTTGTCACCCAGGCGCGGCACTTTCTTCAGCTCTTCGCGACTTTTGAACTGGCCATTCGCGTTGCGAAAGTTCACCAGTGCCTTGGCCACAGTCGCGTTCAGGCCAGACACACGTGCCAGAAGACTTTCCGAGGCGGTGTTCACTTCCACACCCACGGCGTTCACGCAGTCTTCAACCACTGCATCCAGCCGTCCACTGAGTTGCCGTTGGTCCACGTCGTGCTGGTATTGACCCACACCGATGGATTTTGGGTCGATTTTCACAAGCTCAGCCAGTGGGTCTTGTAAACGCCGGGCAATTGAAACGGCGCCCCGAAGACTGACATCCAGCTCGGGCAGTTCTGCGCTTGCCAGGGCAGAGGCCGAGTACACCGAAGCCCCAGCCTCACTCACCATCACTTTGGTCGCGTTGAGGTTTTTGTGTCGGGCCAGCAGATCGGCGGCCAACTGGTCGGTCTCGCGACTGGCGGTGCCATTGCCAATCGCTATCAGTTCTACCCTGTGTTTCATGCACAAAGCAGCCAATACAGCGATGGATTCATCCCACTGGCGTCGTGGTTCATGCGGGTAGACGGTGGTAGTGTCCACCACTTGTCCGGTCGCGTCCACCACAGCCACTTTTACGCCGGTGCGTATGCCTGGGTCCAGCCCCATGGTGGGCTTGCCGCCTGCTGGTGCGGCCAACAGCAAATCCTTCAGGTTTTTACCAAACACGGCGATTGCCTCGGCTTGAGCAGCATCGCGCAGCTGGCCCATCAGTTCGGTTTCCAGTGTGCCTGCCAGCTTGATGCGCCAGGTCCAACGACACACCTCGCTCAAGAATTTTCCACGGGGTGATTCATCCCGCTCCAGGTGATGGAGGCGCGCAATTTCGGATTCAAATGGATGTGCAGCACGCGGGTTTTCAGCTTCCCACACCTCAGGCAGATCCATCTTCAAGGTGAGAAACCCTTGCTCACGGCCTCGCAGCATGGCCAGCATGCGGTGGGAGGCGACTTGCATCAAAGGTTCCTGGTGTTCAAAGTAATCCTGGAACTTGATGGCTTCTGCGGCCTTTTCTGGCACCACGGCTGCGCGAATGGCACCTTCGGCCTTGAGTCGGCCCCTCAGCAAAGCGAGCAGGGCGGCGTTTTCCGAGAATTGTTCGGCAAGAATGTCTTTGGCGCCATCCAGCGCCGCTTTGGTGTCGTTGATCTGGTGCTCTGGATTCAGGTACTGGGTCGCCAGGGTTTCGGGAACAGCGCTGGCGTCGCTCAGAATCGCGTCGGCCAAGCCTTGTAGCCCAGCCTCGCGTGCAATTTGTGCGCGCGTACGCCGTTTGGGTTTGTAGGGAAGGTAAAGGTCTTCTAGAGTTTGTTTGTTGGCCGCCTGTTCAACGGCTGCTTTCAGTTCGCTGGTCAACTTCCCTTGGCTTTCAATGCTTTCAAGAATTACGCTGCGTCTGTCTTCCAGTTCTCGCAAATACACCAGCCGCTCTTGCAGGTCGCGCAGCACGGCGTCGTCGAGTCCCCCAGTGACTTCTTTGCGGTAACGTGCAATGAACGGTACGGTGGCTCCCTCATCCAGCAAGTCAACGGCAGATTTGATTTGTGTTTGAGCCACGCCCAATTCCTGGGCCAACTGGGCGATAATTCGAGTCTGTACAAGCGACATGGGTATGTGTTCTATGAGTTTTCAGTTGAAGCAGGGCATTGTGCCACAGCTTTTCAGGCTGGATCAGGTCCTTGGTTTGGAGCAGTTCGCACACATTGGTCATGTTGCCAAGTTTGTTTTGTTGATCGGGATGGGTTTGCTTGTCGCTGGTTGCGCGAGCTCAATTCAACTCAAATCGCAGGCTCCTTTGCCACCCACCACCTTACAGGACGCCAAAACTTACGCGGCTGGCCGCGAGCGTGCGCTCGAGTTTTTGGAGTACGAGATCAATCAGCAGAGCATCGCATGTTACGAGCGTTTTTTCGTGGCCAGCTGTTTAGACCAGGTTCGGCTACAAGGCGCACAACTTCGCCGTGCACACTTGGAGGTGCAAGGGCAAGCTGAAGACATCATCCGCCTGGATGAGTACGCCAAGAGGCAAAACAAAGACAAGCAGAGCAAGTGAGCGTAAAAATCTGGGTGATGTAGCGGTAGGTAGCTCCTGGAGCATTTCTCTACATGAAGCTACAATAGGCCAAGTGCCAACAGCGTTTGGGAGTATCTCTACAACATGGTTTACACCGAAGACAATGAGTCGATCAAGCGCCGCATTGTGGAGTTACAAGTTGAGCATCGCGATCTGGATCAGATCATTGCCATGTTGACTGCCCAACCGGGCTTCGACCAGTTGCAGGTCAGGCGTCTTAAAAAACGCAAGCTGCAAATCAAAGACACAATCACGCTTTTGCAGATCCAACTAGAACCGGACATCCCCGCTTGATGCATTGTGCATGATTGATTCTGAACAACCTGTGCTGGACGCATTCTCTGCCTCTGGCGCATTGGCCTCACACTTGCCTGGCTTCACCGCCCGCGAATCTCAACTGAACATGGCCACGGCCGTGGCGCGAGCCATTGGTCATCAGTCTGCTTTGGTGGTCGAAGCGGGTACAGGCACTGGAAAAACGTTTGCTTATGTTGTGCCTGCATTGTTGTCGGGTAAGCGGGTGTTGCTGTCCACGGCCACCAAAACACTCCAAGACCAGTTGTTTACCAAAGATCTTCCACTGGTTCGCCAAGCGTTGGGGGTGCCGGTGAGTATCGCCCTTCTGAAGGGCCGGCAAAATTATGTGTGTCATTTTCACCTAGAGCGTGCGCTGCGCGAGGCGCGTCTGCCATCTCCGCGGGAGGTTGACCACCTGCAAAAAGTTCGTCTTTTTTTAGGGCGTACACAAAGCGGCGACCGTGCCGACTGCATGGGAGTTCCGGAGGATTCACCCGTTTGGAGTTGGGTTACGTCCAACAAAGACAATTGCCTGGGAAGCGAATGCCCTCACGCGCACGAATGTTTTGTGAACAAAGCCCGCCGTGACGCGTTGGATGCAGACGTGGTGGTGGTCAATCACCATTTGTTTTTGGCCGATTTGGCGCTTAAAGAAGAGGGCATTGCCGAGCTATTGCCCGCGTGTGATGTGATTGTGTTTGATGAAGCGCATCAGCTTCCCGACATCGCAACCAATTTGTTGGGGCAATCCGTGTCCACGGCGCAGTGTTTGGAGTTTTTGCGTGATGTCCTGATCGAAGGGCGAGCTTCCAGCGCCGATGCGGGGGATTGGGATGCCGTATTGCGTCCCATGGAACTTGCACTCAAAGAAATTCGACGGTTGGTCGGTGTAGAAATCGATGCGGCCCGCATGACCCATGCTCAGTTTTTGGCGTTGCAAGGCGTGGAGGTGGTTTGTTCCGATTTTGAAGACCGTTTGGAAAAGCTGATTGAAATGATCAGCCCACTGTCGGCCCGCAACGATGCTTGGGTGAAGCTGCTTGGCCGGGCCAGTGAGCTGTGCTTGCGTTGGCAAAATTGGTTCGCTGGTCATGCTCAGGATGATCAATCGGTGCGTTGGGTGAGTGTTAGCAGTCACGCTGTGCAGTTTTGTGATTCACCACTTGATGTGTCTAACGCATTTGCAAAGTTGTATGCAGAACAGCCCAAGGCCTGGGTGTTCACAAGTGCCACACTCAGCGTGAAAGATAATCTCCAACATTTCACTTTGCAGGTTGGGCTGGACGAGTGTGAGCAGTTGTTGCTGCCAAGTCCTTTCGATTACGAATCGCAAGCCCTGCTGTGCGTGCCAGACAACCTGCCTTTTCCCAACGAGCCGCAGTTCAGCACCAAGCTGGCCAAGGCGGTGTGGCCGCTGCTTCGGGCCAGCGATGGTGGGGTGTTTTTTCTGTGTACAAGCCACAGAGCTGTAAAACAGCTCGGTGAATATTTTCGTGAGCAAATTGAAGAGAACACCCTTGATTGGAATCTGCTTGTGCAGGGCGAAGCTTCGCGTGCTGAATTGCTGGAGCAATTCCGTGCCTTGCCCAAGCCTGTGTTGGTGGGGGCCGCAAGTTTTTGGGAAGGGGTGGATATTCGCGGAGAGGGGCTACGCTTGGTGATCATCGACAAGCTCCCTTTTGCGCCGCCGGATGATCCCGTATTTCAG
Organism: Limnobacter sp.; assembly: GCA_036275215.1. Taxonomy (GTDB): domain Bacteria; phylum Pseudomonadota; class Gammaproteobacteria; order Burkholderiales; family Burkholderiaceae_B; genus Limnobacter. The sequence goes on from DASUEF010000240.1 coordinate 9,365, forward strand.
GCCAAAAGTGAGTTAATCAAAAATCAGGGGGGTAATCCGTTTCAGGATTTGTCACTGCCCGATGCAGCCATTGCCCTCAAACAGGGTGCTGGTCGCCTGATTCGGGATGAGTCCGATTGGGGGGTGCTGTTGATTGGTGATCGGCGCTTGGTGGAGAAGGGGTATGGCAAGGTGTTGTGGCGCAGTCTCCCGCCTTTCAGGAGGACCCGCGATTTGCAGACAGCGGTTGCTTTTATGCAAGAAAAAAGGGGAGCCATGTAGGCCCCCCCCTCGTGTGATTGTTGCGAGACCCTATCAGTCTTTCCAGACTTGCCACCATTTGGCCTCAGTTTTTTCAGGCTCTGGCAGGTCCATGTTCCAATAAGGGCTGTCTTTGAAGTTCAAGTTGATGACGCGCTTGGTGTCCTCTGCCAAAGATTTCATGTCCAGTTTTTCATAGCATCGCAGGCTGATGAACAGGGCTTCTTCAATAGAGGGGGTTTGTTCAAAGCGGCGAATCACCTCTTGAGAGCGATTTAGGGCGGCAAGGTACGCGCCGCGCTTGTAGTAATAACGGGCCACGTGCAGCTCGTTTTGAGCCAACGCGTTTACCAAATACTGTAGACGCGACTTTGAGTCCACAAAGTAACGGCTGTCCGGAAAGCGGGTCACCACTTCTTTAAATGCATCAAAGGCAGCCCGTGTACCTTTGGGGTCCCGGGCGCTTTGGTCTTCACCAGAGAGCAGCGCAAAAATGCCCTTGTCTTCATTGAAGCTGATTAAACCGCGCAGGTAGTAAACGTAGTCCAGGTTCTGGTGATTGGGGTACAGCTTGATGAAACGCTCGGTGGCGGCCAGCGCTTGCGCATTGTCTCCAGCTTTGTAATAAGCGTAGGCTGTGTCGATTTGCGCCTGCTGTGCATAACGGCCATAGGGGTAGCGGGCTTCCAGCTTTTCAAGCAACTCAATACCGCGCTCGTAGTTTGCCACGTCAATTTCAGCCTTGGCCTCTTCGTAGAGGCGTGCGGGGCTCCAGCCCTCGGTTTCGTCGAACTGCTTGGTGTTGCCACATGCTCCCAGCACAAAAACCAGCGCGGTGAGCATCAATAACTGCGATAATAGGCGCACGCCGGGGTTGCGCTTTGCGTGATAGGTATTGTTCATGGGCTCGAGTAACTCGCGGTGTCCCTGTGTAATCATCAGTGAATTTCCATTATATCGGGCAATGCCCGTGCCGCCCAAGCGCGGCCACCATTTGACAAGAATCGATTTGAACCATGAATTCCGGTAACTCCGCACAGACCGCGCCCGATCAGGCGCAATCCCCCTTGATCGCCACTGTGAGCATGGCCCAGTCCGGTCAGCGCTTGGACAAGGTGGTGGCGGAGTTGTTCCCGCAGTACTCCCGTTCGCGTTTGCAAGCATGGCTCAAGCAAGAGCGCATCCTCATCAACGGCGTGGTGGCCACCAAGGGCAATCAAAAAGTTGGCGGGTTTGATCAGATCAGCCTTCACCCCGGTGTACTGGAGCATATGCAAAGCCTGGTGCCCGAGGACATGAATCTGGACATTGTGGGTCAAACAACTGAATACACCGTGGTGAACAAGCAGGCTGGTCTGGTGGTTCACCCCGCACCAGGTCACTGGACAGGCACTTTGATGAACGGTTTGTATCACTTGGATCCCGGGTTGATCCATGTTCCGCGCGCTGGCATTGTGCATCGTCTGGATGCCGACACCACTGGCTTAATGGTCGTGGCTCGCACCTCCGAGACTCAGGTTAAGCTGGTTCAAATGTTGCAGGCACGGATTGTAAAGCGGGTGTATCTTGCCCTGGTGTGGGGAAGGGCCAATTCCCCAATCACCGTGAACAACCCACTGGGCCGGGACCCAAAAAACCGCCTCCGCATGGCTGTGGTGGACTATGGCAAACCGGCCGTCACGCACTTCACGCCGATTGCACAAGGCGAGATCATGGAGGTGCCTGTTACCCTGATGGTGTGCAGGTTAGAGACTGGGCGAACCCACCAGATCCGAGTGCATGCGCAACATGCTGGCTTTGCCTTGGTTGCAGACCCTGTCTACAAGTTACGTGGTGCTGGAAGCCACTCAGCAATGCGCCTTGCAGGCATTGATTTGCCCAATGGCACCCAATTTGCAAGGCAGGCACTGCACGCCACGCACCTCAGTTTTCCAGATCCTGCCAAGTTTGCACTGAAGGCAGATGGTCAGTCGATCTCGGATTGGGAAGATGCACTGAGCGATCACGAATGGCCGGAATACATCGCCCCTGCACCCGAGGACTTGAGCCTTTTGGGCGACATGGCCGGCATTGACTTTGATGCCCCCTGGGTCGAGGAGGCTGTGCTGGCTCAGGCGCATGCTCACAAAGCGTCTGCACTGATTCAATTTGAAATCCTCGAAGACGACGACGATGAACTCGTTGAAGAGGATTGAGCCCCTGCTGCACCAGCCGCGATTTGTTGGTCGTTTGGCCAAAGCCAGTGCACGTCTGAAAGTCGCGGTGACTCAGACTGGATGGGGCTTGCAGCGGCATCCGCTGGTGGCTGCAGACTATGGTTTTAATGTGGGAGACCATGTAGGCGACAATCCCGCAGAGGTTGCGCTCAGGCGTCAAGTCTTGGAAGAATGGGTTGGATCACCCATTCTCTGGTTGAATCAAGTGCATGGTTGCGCGGTGGCAGACGCCGCTGGAGCGATTCGCTTGGGTGTGGCGCAGCAAGCGGATGCCTCGGTGTGTTGCGTCAGCGATGTATGTTTGGCCATCATGACTGCCGATTGCCTCCCGGTGATTTTTGTCGCCTCGGATACAGATGGGGTTGTGCGGGGTGTAGGGGCAGCCCACGCGGGGTGGCGAGGTTTGCATGCGGGTGTGCTCAGGGCCTGCGCCATCGAGTTGTCATCCCGATGTGGGTTGCCGATTCACCAAATCTCAGCATGGCTTGGGCCCGCCATCGGCCCACAGTCTTTTGAGGTGGGTGGCGAGGTTCGCCAAGCCTTTGTAAATCTCGATTCCGTCTTGGCCGAGTGCTTTGCACCTTCCAGCCTGAATACCGACAAATTTTTTGCCGACATTTATGCTCTGGCTAGGCTGGACTTGGGGGCAGTTGGCATTGTCGATGTGCAGGGAGGGGGCGAGGATACCCTCAGTGACCCACACTGGTTTTCTCATCGACGGGGTCAACAGCGGGGCCAAGCTGCGGGGCGGATGGCAACCCTTGTCCGGCTTCTTCCATAGCCCGTTTCCGGGCGCGCCTGGATTTTGTGCCCAACAAATACATCAGCACCGAGCAAGGCAATAAACCGTAAAAAAGAAAAGTGGCCAAGCCAGCCGCAAAAGAATGCTCGGTGGCGGCCATCAACACCACCACATACATCCATCCAATGGCAACAATGTACATCTTTGATTGACCTGCAAGACGGGACTACACTGGCGAGATGGTGCATCAAATTTGGATGGAGAGCAAACTGTCTGGGCAGATTAGGGCAAACACGGATGGTGATCTCAATAATTATTTGACAAGTCAAAATGGTGCGGTGCACAATATGACGAAATACAAGGCCGCAATTGGCCACGGAGCGCTTGCCTAGAGCGCCCACAAAGGAGAGGAAGGTGAACAAACAGTTTTCGGACTTCAGCGAAGTCATGGGTCAATTTTTGCCTGTTGCCGAGCAAATGCAGCAGCAAATGCAATCCCAAATGCAGCAGGTTATGGGGGCCTTTGGTGGCTTGCCAGGCATGCAAGGTGTCGCGCCTATCAACCCTGTAACCATGGGTGCACTCGCTCCGTTCATGCATTCGGTCATGGGGGCATTTCAGCAAACCCTGTCTCAAATTTCAGTGCATGCCTTGGGTCAAATTCAGTCAGAGTACGCGGCTGAGCTTTCTTCCCTGTTGGCAAGTGCGTTCAGCAGCATGCCAAGCGTTGACGGAAAACCCGCCAAACCAGCCAGTATGGATGCCTATTTGGACGGTGACAAACGATTTGCAGCGCCAGATTGGCGAGACCACGGCGTTTATGAATTCACGGCTGCCCTGTATTCCCTCAATGCAAAGTTCACTCGCAAAATTGTGGACTTGGTGCCCAACGAGTCGCCTGAAAAGCGCCGCATGGAGTATGCGGTGGAGCAATTGGTGGACGCGCTCAGCCCTTCCAATTTCTTTGTGACCAATCCAGAGGCACAAAAAAAACTGCTGGAGACCAAAGGCGAAAGCCTCACGCAGGCCATACAAAACCTGCTGGCTGACATGCAAAAGGGGCGTATTTCACAGACGGATGAGTCCGCTTTTGAGGTGGGGGTCAATGTGGCCACCACAGCTGGTCAGGTGGTCTACGAGAACGAGTATTTTCAGCTTATCCAATACACCTCAACAACCGAAAAAGTAGGCAAGCAGCCTATGTTGTTTGTGCCTCCTTGTATCAACAAGTACTACATCCTTGATTTGCAGCCTGCCAATTCGCTGGTGAAGTTTGTGGTCGATCAAGGGCATACGCTGTTTTTGGTGTCTTGGAAAAATCCCACTGAAGCGGAATCACATTTCAGTTGGGATGGCTATGTAGAAAATGGCGTGATCCAGGCCATCGAGGTGGTCAAGAGCATTAGCAAGCAGCCCAAACTCAATGTGTTGGGGTTCTGTGTCGGCGGTACTTTGCTTGCCACCGCGTTGTCCACTCTGGCCAATCGGGGCGATGAAAGTATCAACAGCGTCACTTTTCTAACCACCTTGCTTGATTTCACCGACACCGGGGCTTTGGGGGTATTTGTGAGCGAGGAGCAGGTGCGTGCCCGCGAGGACAGTATTGGCCAGGGCGGCTTGATGCCCGGCAAAGACCTGTCGGGTGCATTTTCTTCTTTACGCCCCAACGATCTCATCTGGAATTATGTGGTGAGCAATTATCTCAAAGGCGAGAAGCCGCCTGTGTTTGATTTGCTGTATTGGAACAGCGACAGCACAAACTTAGCGGGCCCCATGTTTGCTTGGTATTTGCGTAACGCTTACTTGGAAAATAGATTGGTAAAACCAGGTTCAGCAACGGTGTGCGGTGAGCCTGTCGACCTTGGGCTCATTGACGTGCCCGTGTATGTGCTGGCTACGCGTGAGGATCACATCGTGCCTTGGACCAGCGCCTTCCAAACCAGCCATTTGGTGAGTGGCGATGCTCGTTTTGTGCTCGGGGCCAGTGGTCATATTGCGGGGGTGATCAACCCCGCTTCAAAAAACAAGCGCAACTACTGGGTGTGTGAGGGCAATATACCCGACAACCCAGAGGGTTGGCTCAAGAAAGCCAAGGAAGTGCCGGGCAGTTGGTGGAATGACTGGGCTGCGTGGCTTGAGCCCTTGAAAGGCGGTGAGGTGAAAGCACCTGCCAAGCTAGGAAGTCCAAAATTCAAACCCATTGAACCCGCGCCTGGCCGTTACGTAAAGCAGCGTGTGTAAATTATTCGTTCGAATCAACAGGAGATAACGCAAATGACCGACGTCGTGATTGTTGCAGCTGGTCGCACCGCCATTGGAAAGTTTGGTGGCAGCTTGGCCAAAATCCCCGCCCCAGAGTTGGGGGCCCATGTCATCCAGGGGTTGCTTGAGAAAACTGGTGTGAAAGGTGAGCAAATTTCGGAGGTGATTCTTGGTCAGGTGCTCACAGCGGGTTCTGGGCAAAACCCTGCGCGGCAGGCAGTTATTAAGGCAGGTTTGCCAGCCAGTGTGCCCGCCCTCACCATCAACAAGGTTTGTGGATCGGGACTGAAGGCCGTGATGCTGGGTGCGCAGGCAATTGCATGCGGTGATGCCGAGATTGTGATTGCGGGTGGCCAGGAAAACATGAGCGCCGCGCCACACGTGATGCTGGGCAGTCGGGATGGCTTCCGCATGGGCGACGCCAAGCTGATTGACAGCATGATTGTGGATGGTCTTTGGGATGTATACAACCAATACCACATGGGTATCACCGCTGAAAACGTGGCGGAAAAGTATGGCGTTAACCGTGCAGAGCAAGATGAATTCGCTGTAAAAAGCCAAAACAAAGCAGAGGCTGCGATCAAGGCTGGTAAGTTCAAGGATGAAATTTTCCCCTTGAGTATTCCTCAACGCAAAGGAGATCCCTTGGTATTTGACACCGATGAATTTCCGCGTTTGGGCGCGACATTGGACCAGATGAATGCACTCAAACCGGCATTCAAAAAGGATGGGTCTGTGACTGCAGCCAACGCCAGCGGCATCAACGACGGCGCTGCTGCTGTGATGCTGATGAGTGCAGCCAAAGCAAAAGAATTGGGCTTGCCCGTACTGGCCAAGGTGCATGCGTATGCGAGCGCCGGCTTGGATCCCACCATCATGGGCATGGGCCCAGTGCCTGCATCCAAACGCTGCCTACAGAAAGCCGGTTGGAGCGCTTCGGAGCTGGATCTGATGGAGATCAACGAGGCATTTGCAGCGCAGGCTTGCGCGGTGAATAAAGAAATGGGCTGGGACACCAGCAAGATCAATGTGAATGGCGGTGCGATTGCCTTGGGTCATCCGATTGGTGCATCAGGCTGCCGTGTACTGGTTAGCCTGATTCACGAAATGAATAAGCGCGACGCCAAAAAAGGCTTGGCTTCTCTGTGCATTGGTGGTGGTATGGGTGTTGCGTTGGCTGTGTCGCGATAAATAGATTTAAAAAACAAGCAAATTAAAAAAGGATGTGAATCATGAGTGAACCGAAAGTAGCGTACGTAACAGGTGGCATGGGTGGCATTGGAACCGCTATTTGTAAGCGTTTGTGTGAGCAGGGCTTTAAAGTGATTGCGGGTTGTGGCCCCAACTCGCCGCGCAAAGACAAATGGTTGGGTGAGATGCGCAATGCAGGTTTTGAGGTGTGGGCCAGCGAAGGCAACGTGGCAGACTGGGATAGCACCGTAGAAGCGTTTGAGAAGGTTAGGGCCGAACATGGACCTGTTAGCGTGTTGGTCAACAACGCAGGTATTACCCGCGACGGGACCTTCGTGAAAATGAGCCGCGACGATTGGTCCGCCGTGATTGACACCAACTTGAACTCTCTGTTCAACGTGACCAAGCAGGTGATTGGCGGCATGGTCGAGCAAGGTTGGGGCCGCATTATCAATATTTCATCAGTCAACGGTCAAAAAGGGCAGTTTGGTCAGACCAATTACTCCACAGCCAAAGCCGGTTTGCGTGGTTTCACCATGGCGCTGGCTCAAGAAGTGGCCTCCAAGGGCGTGACTGTCAACACGGTCTCTCCTGGGTACATTGGCACAGACATGGTGAGGGCCATTCGTCCCGATGTGTTGGAAAAAATTGTTGCTGGGATTCCCGTGAAGCGTTTGGGCACGCCCGAGGAAATCGCCTCGATTTGTGCATGGCTGGCCTCTGACGAGTCTGGATTTGCCACAGGTGCGGACTTCTCGCTCAACGGCGGTTTGCACATGGGCTGATTTGGCAGCGGTTTAGGGCGACCAATCCAGAAAAAGGCGGTATGATGTTGCACTGCACGTTGAACAGCGTGCAGTGCATTATTTTTTCTAAGTGCTTGTTTTTGAAAAACTAACAGACCGTGCGTCCACGCAGGCGCAGCGGCGTAAAACACCAACCGAAGAGAAGAGAGGCATGGCTGACGCAATACGTTTGATTAAAAAATACCCCAACCGGCGTTTGTATGACACGCAAACCAGCAGCTACATCACGCTGGGCGATGTGAAACAGCTGGTGCTTCAAAACGAAAACTTCCAGGTGGTGGACGCCAAATCCAGCGAAGACCTCACGCGCAGTATTCTGTTGCAGATCATTCTGGAGGAAGAAACGGTGGGTGCTCCCATTTTCACGTCACCCATGCTGGCGCAAATCATCCGGTTTTACGGCAATGCGATGCAGGGAATCATGGGTACTTTCCTTGAAAAAAATCTGCAAGCCTTCATGGACATTCAAAATAGTTTCCAAGAGCAGGGCAAGAGCATGGCCGATGGTAGCCAGTTTGCCAATCCAGAGCTGTGGTCTCAGTTCATGAGCGTTCAAACGCCTGTGATCCAGAGCATGATGAGCAACTACATCGAACAGAGCAAGAACATGTTCGTGCAAATGCAGGATCAGTTTCAGAACCAGACCCGCAACATTTTTACCAATTTCGGATTTCCCAATCCTGCGGACATGGCCAACATGGCGAACATGGCCGGCCGAAACAAACCGGATCCCAACAAAAAGTAAGTTTTAAAATGCAAGAAAAGCCTGCTTCTGCCAAGCGCCCACCCAGTGTGGGCTTTGTTTCTTTGGGTTGCCCCAAAGCGCTCGTCGATTCTGAGCGAATTTTGACCCAGCTCAAGGTGGAGGGCTACGAGGTGTCGCCCTCCTACGAGGGTGCAGATTTGATTGTGGTCAACACTTGTGGCTTTATTGACAGCGCAGTGCAGGAAAGCCTGGATGCGATTGGCGAAGCCATTCATGCCAACGGCAAGGTGATTGTGACAGGCTGCCTGGGTGCGAAAAATGGCAATGAGGGCAGAGAACTCATCACCAGCCTTCACCCCAAGGTGCTGGCGGTGACCGGCCCCCACGCCACCGAAGAGGTGATGCAGGCCGTGCACACCCACTTGCCCAAACCGCACGATCCATTCATAGATTTGGTGCCCGATCACGGCGTGAAGCTCACGCCCAAACATTACGCTTACCTCAAGATTTCAGAGGGTTGCAACCACCGTTGCACCTTTTGCATCATTCCTGACATGCGTGGGGATTTGGTCTCCCGCCCAATCGGAGAGGTAATTCGCGAGGCGGAAAGCCTCAAAAAATCGGGCGTTAAAGAGTTGTTGGTCGTTAGCCAAGACACGTCCGCCTACGGTGTAGACATTAAATACCGGACCGATTTTGTCAATGGTCGCCCGGTAAAAACCCAATTCCAGCAATTGGCTGAAGAGCTGGGTCAACTTGGCATTTGGGTGAGAATGCACTACGTGTATCCGTATCCGCATGTGGACCGAATTGTGCCTCTGATGGCCGAGGGCAAGATTTTGCCTTACTTGGACATTCCATTTCAGCACTCTCACCCCGATGTACTCAAGCGCATGAAACGCCCGGCCAGCGGCGAGCGCAATATTGAGCGCATTCGCGCGTGGCGTGAAATGTGCCCCGATATCACACTGCGCAGCACGTTCATCACTGGATTCCCAGGAGAAACCGAGGCCGAATTCGAGCACTTGATGCAGTTCATCGAAGAAGCGCAACTGGATCGCGTGGGTGTGTTTGCTTATTCCCCGGTGGAGGGGGCCAAAGCCAATGCCCTGCCAAATCCAGTGCCAGAGGAAGTGAAGGAAGAGCGCCGTGCACGCGTGATGGCATTGCAAGAAAACATTTCCTTGAGTCGCAACCAAGCCAAGCTGGGTCGTGTACTGGAAGTGATTGTGGACGAAACCGATGATGAAGGCATCGTGGCCCGCAGCCAGGCCGATGCGCCTGAAATTGACGGCAATGTGTTCATACCCATGCCTGAGGCCCCCGCCTTGCAACCCAAGGTGGGCGATGTGTTGAAGGTGTTGATCGACGACTGCGACGAGCACGATTTGTGGGGGCAGGTGCAAAGCCGCGCCTGAACCCGAATACGCACTTATTACAACTAGGAGATAGAGCTATGACGCGTGAAGTGGTGGTGGTAAGCGGTGTACGCACCGCAGTGGGCGACTTTGGTGGCAGCCTGAAGGATTTTTCCCCAACGCAAATGGGCGCCATGGTGCTCAAAGAGGCAGTGGCCCGCGCTGGCGTGGCTGCCGACCAAGTGGGGCATGTGGTGTTTGGTCATGTGGTGAACTCGGAACCGCGCGACATGTACCTGGCCCGTGTGGCAACCATTGAAGGCGGCTTGGACAAATCCACGCCTGCACTCACCTTGAACCGCCTGTGTGGTTCTGGCTTGCAGGCGATTGTGACTGCTGCACAAAGCATCATGCTGGGTGATGCCGATGTGGCCATTGGGGGTGGTGCAGAGAGCATGAGCCGCGCCCCATATATTTTGCCTGCGGCGCGATGGGGTGCTCGCATGGGCGACATGAAAGGCATCGACATGATGGTGGGCGCATTGCACGATCCATTCCATGTGATCCACATGGGTGTGACCGCCGAGAATGTGGCCAAAGAATTTGGTATTTCCCGTGAAGAGCAGGATGCATTGGCCGTTGAGAGCCACAAGCGTGCAGCCAATGCAATCGCAAGCGGTTACTTCAAAGACCAGATCCTGCCTGTGGAGATCAAGAGCAAGAAGGGCCCTGTGATGTTTGACACCGATGAACATGTTCGCGGTGACGCCACACTGGAGGGCATGGCCAAATTGCGCACAGTGTTCCAAAAAGATGGCACGGTGACAGCAGGCAATGCTTCTGGCTTGAATGATGGTGCGGCAGCTGTGGTCTTGATGGAGCGTGGTGCGGCTGAAAAAGCAGGCAAGAAGCCCATGGCGCGTTTGGTGGCCTATGCCAACACGGGCGTTGAGCCGACTATCATGGGAATTGGGCCTGTATCGGCCACCAAAAAAGCATTGGCGAAAGCTGGCCTGAAGATGGAAGACATGGACGTGATTGAGGCCAATGAAGCTTTTGCGGCCCAGGCCTGTGCTGTGACCAAAGAATTGGGCATGGACCCCGCCAAAGTGAATCCCAATGGCTCTGGCATTTCAATTGGCCACCCAATTGGCGCCACCGGTGCAATTATTACCGTGAAGGCGCTGTACGAGCTACAACGTGTGCAAGGGCGTTACGCGTTGGTGACCATGTGCATCGGCGGCGGTCAGGGCATTGCTGCTATTTTTGAGCGGATGTAATTGTGCTTCTGCCCCTTTCGCCATGGCGAAAGGGGACTCTAGCCCTCTGTTGTCATCAAGCGTGCAATCGATGCAAGGAATGCCGTGTTAACAGGCGAGCGCTTGACCAAGCTTTCGTACTGTCCAAGAGCCTGTTGGTTGTTCTCCCAAGTTTTTCCTTTGTTCCTGTAATAGCTACTCTTTAGATGCGCAGCTTCAATCAGTGAAGGTTGTTCAAGCACACCTCCAATCAAACTTTGTCTCTTTTTTAAGGTTGGTGATTTTTTCAAGTGCAGGTGTAGATAAATCGGTGTTGGTTGGCGGCCTTTGCTGTCAGGTTTCGGGACAATTTCAATTTCGTACAAGTGCTCTTTTTGACTCGGTAAATTTTGAGGTTTGCTCACATGTGCAATCTGTTGTTGCTCCAGCAAGGTTAACCAGTGCTTGGACTGTGGGAATGGATAGTGTTTGTAAAGATCCGCTTGAAGGGTTGAGCTGTTGAGCGTAGACAACATGCCGTCCAGCTCCAGAATTTTTTGCTCAATGCGCCCAACAAGTTCAGGCGGGTGGTTTGCACAATCGTGCAAATGACGCTGTAAGTTTGCCTTCAGCCTCATTGCATCCTCTTGCGCTCTTGCAGCGCATGCCAAAACCGTGTCTGGATGAAAGATTGCGGCATGATTTTTTAAATTCTCGAATTGCGCAAACGGCGTTTTAGCAAAAAGTTTTTCTAGGTGGCGGGTTTTTTTGGAGGGTTCGGTGTTTGTGTCGGAGGCTGTGGGTGATTGAGTGAGGGCGCTGTTGTATTCATCCTCCTCATGTGCATCAGGATTATTTTCCAGAGCGAGTGCGGCTAGCGTTTCTTCGATTCCTTGGTGGTGTGGGGCAGTGTTACGCGTATTCTGTCTTGAAGTCTCGCCGATTGTGCTGGCCATTCCCATCGAGATCATTTTGTCGCTTACATCCACCAAATACAGTGCACTTTCAAAAATATCGCAATAGCACTTGTTGCGTGAAATCGGAGAGTGAATACCTTCAGGCGAGGTGTCGCTTTCCATCATTTTAAAAAGTACATTGGCCAACCCCAGGGCGTGTTCGCGCAGCTCTTTAACCCAGGGGCCGAACATGGGGATTAGATCCTGAAACTCATATTTTCTGAGGGGGTCGTTCATGATCAGCTTCATCACATGATTCAACCCGATGCTGATTCTCTCAATCCTTTTGCCTAATAAGTTCAGGTACTTATGAAGTTCATTGCCGACGGGCAATCCTGTTGAATCTCCTAGTTGGCTTGTTGCGCTGTTGGGGGATTGAGCGTGCAATGAATTCAACACGGTTTCAAGCATGAAAAATTGGCGGGCAGCGTTCATGAAATACAGGGACACTGCATTTTTTAGTCTTTTCGGGAGCTTCAAACCAGGGTCGGTCGGCCCCAGTTTGATGGCCTGTTCAAGCGCAAAAATTTGATTCTTTCCATCTTTCAGGAATTCGTTAAGCGCTCTCGCTTGGGAATAAAAGCCTTCACCATTGACACTGACAGGGGTTTCCGCAGTGTATTGCCGCTGAATGTGGCGTTGAATTGATTCCTGGTAAAGGGCGGACACAGCCTCGTGCGAATTCGCAATTTGACTTCTATTGACTCTGCTGGACTCCAGGTGAGGGGCAAAGCCTTGCAAGGCGCTTTCTAGGCCAGTACGCACACGCACAAGCATTTCGTCTGTTACGCGTTCTGGACTTGATTTAAGCAGATTAACCAGTACGTTGCGACGTTTGACAGCTTCGCAAAGCTCTGAGCTCAGTGATTCGAGGGTCGGCTGGGCGGCGCCATTTCGGGTGCTGGAGCCTGAGGGAACAACAGTTGGAGGCATGGCTCTTACCGTATAAAACAATGATCAGAAAGCCTGTAGTGGCTTTCTGATTCAACTGGTTCCGTTCTGGTTCGAAGTGTAACTTCCGTTTTGCGAGGAGTTGAGGCTACTGGGGGACAAAAAGAATCTACGTATTCGCCTCAAACCACTGGCATATCGTGTCCAGTCCACCATGGTTGATACAAAAGTCGGTTTTTTCTTGCACCACGGGCTTGGCATGGAAGGCCACACTTGCCCCTGCAATTTCCATCATTTTCAGGTCGTTGGAGCCATCCCCCACCACAATCGCGCGTGAGGCGTCACAGCCAATCAAATTGCAGGTTTCTAGCACAGTTTGCCTTTTTACTTCAGCGTCTACAATGGTGCCCAGGACGCGGCCAGTCAGGTGTCCATCCACAATTTCAAGTGTATTAGAGCGGGTGTAATCCAGACCAAGCACGTCTTTCATTTTGTCCGTGAAAAAGGTAAAACCACCGCTTACCAAGAGGGTTTTCCAGTTGTTGGCCTTGGCGTATGCAATCAGTTCTTCCGCACCGGGTGACAAACGTAGACGTTCTTCAAACACCGATTGCAAGCAGTTTGCGGGCACCCCTTTGAGGAGGGCAACCCGACGGTTCAGACTTTCCGAAAAGTCTTTGATTTCTCCTCGCATGGCAGCCTCGGTGATTTCGGACACCTCCTTTTTTTTGCCCGCATAGTCAGCAATTTCATCAATGCATTCAATGGTGATCAGCGTGCTGTCCATGTCCATGGCCAGCAGTTTGAACTCGATGGCTTGAAATTCGGACTCCAGAATTGCAAAGTCGAATTGATGTGTTCGGCTCAAAGGGCGCAGTAACTCTGTGATTGCCGATTTTGCTAGGGTGTAGGATTCGGGAATGTCGAGCTGCGCTCGGTTGTTCTGGACCTCCACACCGATTGCAGGCAGATTCAAAGCCACCAGTGCAGCATGCACCTGCGCCTTGCTTAAGGCACGGGAAGAAAAAAACAGTCGGCTCATGGCGTATTCTCCGTTGTAGTGTTGTCGGCAAGGTTGGTCACCGTGTCGAGCCAAATTTGGGCTGCCTGGTGACCAGCTTGCGCCGCTTGTGTGTTCCATGCAATGCCGAGGGGTTTGTTCACGGGCAGGCGGGTGCCCTCGTACAGCAAAACCCCCAGCAGGTGCATGGCATCGACATGGCCCTGGCCCGCTGCATTGTTTAACATGGCAAGAACGGCGGGATCCTCAGGTTGAATGGGCACCTCGTTTCGCAGCACCAGGTCGGCTAGAACAAAACTGGCCTGTGGATGTGCAGCCCGAGCAGCACGCCTTAACCAATACAAGCTGTCTTCGCTGGCGAATTCAGACAACTCGAACATGGCTTGCGCACTGCCTTGATTGGCCATGGTGTATAGCAGACGGCGTTTTACATCCGAGTCGTGGTCGTCTCTGTGGCGTTTCAAGGCATACTCAGTGCATGGCAGATATGCGTCTGCGCACAGCAACAGCAACTGTTCAGCTTCAATCTTGCTATGCCCAAATGGCTGTTCAAGTTGGCTCTCCAAAACAGTTTGTGCGTACAAAAACTGCGCCGGCTTGTGTTGTTCCCGGGCCGCCCGGCGCAGCCATCCCAACCCTTCTGTGAGTTGTCGGTTCAAATCGTTCGGCGACGCGCCCAACACGTCCAGCAACAAAAGTTGACCCAGATGGTATTGGGCCTCCACGTGGTTTTGAACAGCAGCTTTACCGAACCACACCCTGGCTATTTTAAGATCTCGCGGTACAGCGTCTCCCTGCATGCGCATTAAACCAAGCGTGGTCTGTATTCCAGGGTCACCGCGTTTGGCCTTCTCCAGCAGGGCGTTATAAAGCGCCATGTCGTTGTTGATCTGTGGATTGATGGACGTGGATTCTGCTGCTGCGAGGTTTGAACTGCTCGCCCAAAAAATCAGCATCACCAGCAGGCTGACAGCAACAACACGACAGTGGGCGGCATGGCTGTTCATGATGCAAGTTGTTTGATTAAACCTTTTAAAAACTGTACGCGGTCGCTTACCTTTGGCATGCTGCGGTTGATTCTCAAACGGTCTGCGCCGGCAAGTTTCATGTCCTTTTCTTTTTGGATCATTAGAATGATTTTGCCCGCATCCACATTCGGTTGGGGATCAAACTGAACCACAGTGGCCTCACCAGAACTGTCAATTTTTTGCATGCCCAACGGTTTGGCTAGTATTCTCAGGCGATGCGTGTCCAGCAGGGCCACTGCCGGTTCGGGCAATTTGCCAAAGCGGTCAATCAACTCTTCCTGAATCAAGGCAATCTCGTCAAGATCTTCCGCGCTGGCCAGTCGTTTGTAAAGAGTTAGACGCTCGTGCACGTCGGGGCAGTATTCCTCGGGCAGCAAGGCGGGTGTGTGCAGGTTAATCTCAACCGTGGCATGAAGCGGTGCGGTCAAGTCTGGTTCTTTGCCAGCACGTAGGCTGCGCACGGCGTGGTTGAGCATGTCCGAATACATCTGGAAGCCGACCTCATGCACGTTACCGCTTTGGTTGGCACCTAGCACCTCGCCCGCACCTCGAATTTCCAGGTCGTGCATGGCAAGATAGAATCCGCTACCCAAGTCTTCCATCATCGTGATGGCCTCCAATCGCCGCTCCGCTGTTTTACTCAAGCCTTCTTCGTTGTTCACCATGAGGTAAGCATAGGCTTGGTGATGGCTGCGTCCCACGCGACCTCGCAACTGGTGCAGTTGGGCCAGACCAAACTTGTCGGCCCGGTGAATGACGATGGTGTTGGCAGAGGGCACATCAATGCCAGTTTCAATGATGGTGGTACACAGCAGCACATTGAAGCGCTGCTGATAGAAATCTCGCATTACCCGTTCCAGGTCGCGTTCATTCATCTGCCCATGTGCAATGCCAATCCTCGCTTCTGGGATGATTCTCTCCAGCGCCTCTTTGCGATTTTCGATGGTGTCCACTTCATTGTGGAGGTAGTACACCTGCCCGCCACGCTTCAACTCACGCAGCACGGCTTCGCGAATCACACTGTCGGTCTCCCGGCGAACAAACGTTTTAATGGCAAGCCTTCGTTGGGGGGCCGTGGCAATCACGGAAAAATCCCGGATGCCCTCCATGCTCATTGCCAATGTGCGCGGAATGGGCGTGGCAGTGAGCGTGAGCACATCCACTTCAGCGCGCAGGTTTTTAAGGGCCTCTTTTTGGCGAACGCCAAAGCGATGTTCTTCATCAATAATCACCAGGCCCAGCCTTGAAAACTCAATCTCAGAACTCAAGACTTTGTGTGTGCCAATGATGATGTCGGCTTTGCCTGCATTGATCAAATCCACTGCTTCACGGATTTCTTTGGCCGACTTGAAGCGTGACAGTTCCACCACTTTGACAGGCCAGTCTGCAAATCGGTCTGAAAAGGTCTGAAAGTGTTGTTCGGCCAGTAGGGTGGTGGGGGCCAGCAGCACCACTTGCTTGCCATCCATCACGCTGACAAACGCAGCACGCAACGCAACTTCGGTTTTGCCAAAGCCCACGTCGCCACACACCAGTCGGTCCATGGGGCGTGGAGAGGTCATGTCGCTGATGACGGCTTGAATGGCTGCGGCTTGGTCGGCGGTTTCTTCAAAGCCAAACTTTTCAACAAAGGCTTCGTAATCGCCAATGCTCAACTTGAATTCATGCCCCTTGCGCAGTGCACGTCGTGCATACAGGTTGAGCAACTCGGCCGCGGTGTCACGCACCATTTTCGCTGCTTTGTTTTTGGCTTTTTCCCACTGGCCAGAGCCCAAGGCATGCACAGGAGCGGTGTCTGGGTCGGCGCCGCTGTAACGGGCAATCACATGCAGTTGTGCAACGGGCACAAACAGGTTGGCACCGTTGGCATACTCAAGGTGCAGGAACTCCGACGCCCCTTCGCCCAAGTCCATGCTGGTGAGCCCTTTGTACCGGCCGATGCCATGCTGTTGATGCACCACAGGGTCGCCAATTTTGAGCTCCGACAGGTCTCGAATCATGGATTCGACATTGCTCTGCCGTTCCTGTTGTCGGCGGGCCCCCCGGCGTTTGGGTGCCAAAGAGAACAATTCGGTTTCGGTGACAAAGGCCACACGGTGTGCTTGCCCATGCAACACCCCAAAACCCTGGTCGAGCACGGCGGTGCATAGCACAAACCCATTCCCTTCTTGCAAAGCCTCTTGCAGGGTGGGGATTGGGCGGGGCTTTAATCCGTGTTCTGCAAAATATTGGTTCAGGGTTTCGCGGCGGCCATCGCTGGGTGCCACCACGATTACTTGTTGGTAGCCGTTTGGTTGGCCAACCTGCTGTACCAAGGCGCGAAGCTTGTACACCGGGTCGTCGGCTTTGCGATCGGCAGACAAATCTGGCAGGCGAATGCCCTGAAACTCTGGCAATACAGCATTTTTGCTGGCAGACAGGTTAACCCGCGCGGCGTCTTCGAACTGACCATAAAACTCCTCTGCTCGGAGGTAAATTTCATTGGGTCGAAGAATGGGTCTTTCAATGTCTTTGGACAAAAAATCAAACCGGCTTTGCGTGTCAGCCCAAAAAGTTTGAAGGGCCTGGTCCACGTCCCCGTGCTGCACCATCACCCAAGGGGCTTTGGGAAGGTAGTCTGCCAAGGTGGCGGTGTTCTCGAAGAACAGGGGCAGGTAATATTCGATGCCTGCGGTGGCCACACCACTGCCCATGTCTTTGTAAATGGCGACTCGGGACGGGTCTCCCTCAAAACGCTCGCGCCAACGGCTGCGAAATTGTGCGCGGCTTAGCTCGTCCATGGGGTATTCCCGCCCTGGCAGCAGGCGCATTTCACGCACGGGATAAAGACTGCGCTGCGTGTCCACATCGAAAGTTTTGATGGATTCAATTTCATCATCAAAAAGATCGATGCGCAGTGGCAGGGCGGTGCCTGTGGGGAACAAGTCGATGATGCCGCCGCGAATGCAGTACTCGCCCGGAGTCATCACCTGAGACACGTGGCTGTATCCAGCCGTGGTGAGCTGTTCGCGAAGTTTCTTTTCGTTCAGCTTGTCGCCAGTTTTGAAATAAAAGGTGCTGCCCGCTAAAAATGAGGGAGGGGCTAGGCGTTGAATGGCTGTGGACGCTGAAACAATCAACACGTCCAATTCGCCCTGTTGGGTTTGGTACAAGGTGGCCAAGCGCTCTGAAACAAGGTCCTGATGTGCAGACAGGCTGTCGTAAGGCAGGGTTTCCCAGTCGGGCAGGTAATGCACACGCAAGCTGGGCGCAAACAGCAGAATTTCGTCTTGAAGCCGGGTGGCGTCGTGCGGGTTGGCGCAGACGATTAGACACAGCTTGCCCTGGCTTTGACTGTGTGAGCACAGTTGGGCCAACAAAAACGCATCGGCGCTGGCCGGTGGGTGTGCCAAGCTGAGCCTGTGCCCGCCGGTGAGCTGAAAAGACGAAGTAAAATGTGACAGCATAAAGAGACCCTCGGGACAGCCAGTGTTGGCCGGGGGAGGGCGTTTGAAACAAGCCCCGTATTATACGGGGCCTGCCTCATGCATTGGAACCGAAGCACATGCCTAAAGCGGCAAAGTATTATGGATTGATCCCAGCCGGTGGAAGCGGGCAGCGATTTGGCGCGGGTTTTCCCAAGCAATATGCCAATTTGGGTGGGGTTGCTGTGTTGAAGCACAGCGTGCGGGCTTTGTTGGCAGACCCTCGGGTTGAGGCCGTGTATGTGGTTGTTTCCGGAAACGACGGGCGTGCAGAGCGATTGCTCGAGGGCATGGCTCGGGTTGAGGTGCTTGCCCTGGCAGGGCCTGAGCGCGCCAACACGGTGTTGAATGCGCTAATGCATTTGCTCGCCGGGGATCGTGTGGCCTCAACCGATTGGGTGTTGGTTCACGATGCTGCGCGCCCAGGGTTGTCTGCTGCTGCATTGGCGCGCCTAATCGACCATGCCGGTGATCACGCTGTGGGTGGTTTGTTGGCCTTGCCTGTGGTGGACACGCTTAAAAATTCAGCACTGATGGACGGTGTGGCAAGTGTGCAGCACACAGTGCCCAGGGCAGGCCTTTGGTCAGCGCAAACCCCGCAAATGTTCAGGGCTCAGGCCTTGGCACATGCAATCGCGGGATGTCTTGAACAGGGCAAGGTAATAACCGATGACGCCAGCGCGATGGAAATCTTTGGGCATGCGCCGTTGCTCATCCCCGGCCACATTGAAAATATGAAAATCACATTGCCTGCCGATTTGGAGGTGGTTGCAAAACTGTTGGGCCTCGGCGCTGGCCCGGCGCTGGAGATCACATGAGCGATTTGAATGCACTGCGAATTGGACAGGGCTACGACGTGCACCGTTTGGTGGAAGGGCGCAAGCTCATCCTGGGCGGCGTGCACATTGAGTCGTCCTTGGGGTTGCTCGGGCATTCGGATGCCGATGCTTTGTTGCATGCAGTGACTGATGCTGTGTTAGGTGCGTGTGGCCTGGGTGACATCGGTACCCATTTTTCAGACATGGACCCGGCCTTCGAAGGCGCGAACAGTGGCCTGCTATTGCAAGCTGTGTTGGCCAAAGCGCAAGCTGCGGGTTTTGTATTGATTAATGTTGACAGTACAGTGATATGCCAAAGCCCTAAACTGGCACCGCACATGCCTGCCATGCATCAAAGCCTGGCCAGTTTGTGTGGTTTGCCCAGGCACTGTGTCAATATCAAAGCCAAAACCAACGAAAGGTTGGGATATTTGGGCCGCAAGGAGGCCATTGAAGCACAGGCGGTTGTGTTGATGAGGACTATTTCTTGAGCGCGAACACCCCGCAAACCTCACCTTGTGTGTTGGCCATGACCACCAGCGCGGGCGTTGCCAATGTGGCCGCAACCAGTGCAAACGGCCTAGTGCTTTTCGAATATTCTATCCACGATTACAAAACCCAATCGCTGGCGCTGTTGCCCATGCTTAAACAGCACATGGAACAAGCGGCGGTGCAGCCTGCCGATATAAAGGCAATTGCCGCAGACATCGGCCCTGGTGGTTTTACTAGCCTGAGGACTACCTGCGGTGTGGTGCAAGGTTTGGCAACGGCCTGGGGAGTGCCAGTTGCACCCATTAGCAGTTTTGAATGCCTGGCCGCCCACGCCCAGTCCAAGCATGTGCCGATGGCGCAGGGGGTGCGCTGCTTGCTCGATGCAAGGCTGGGTGAACTGTACTGTGCCACTTTGCGCTTAACGTCCCAAGGTACGGTTTGGCTGAAACAGCCTTTTTTGGTGTCGATTGAGGATGCTTGGCAAAGCCCATGGCACGATGGTGAGTATGCTCTGCCCACCGTGATGACCGAGGCTGTTGCTGACTTGCTGCCAGCGCCCTGGCCCCCAGGCACCTGGATTGGATCACTGAGCGCCGTGGCTTTGGCTGAATTGGGATGGCACATGGTGCACAATTGCACCACAGGGGAGCCTTTGGCCTGCCAACCTCTGTATGTGCGTGACAAAGTGGCCCAAACAACCGCTGAGCGCGTGGCAGATAGGCATGGCCGTGTTTAGCATTCGCCCGATGACCGAGGCCGATGTACCGGCCGTGATGCTGGTTGAGGCTCAAACGTATGAGTTTCCCTGGACAGACCGCAACTTTTACGATTCGATGCGGGCGGGTTATGCCATGCATTGCATGTGGCTGGATGAACAACTGGTTGGCTACATTGTTTTGATGCAGGTGGTGGACGAGTTCCATTTGCTCAACATTTCAGTGCGGCCCGATTTACAAGGCAAAGGGCATGGCAAGCATTTGTTGCTGTGGGGCATCGAACAAGCTCGCTTGATTGGTGCAACCGGCATGTTGCTGGAAGTGCGTCCGAGCAATACCAATGCCCGTGCACTCTACGAAAAACAGGGCTTTAAGTTGATTGGTGTGCGTAAAAACTACTACCCTGCTCGGACTGGACGCGAGGATGCACTGGTGATGTTCAAAAAATTCAATTTGGCGTTTTGAAGATGATTGATCGTTCCACGCTTTTTGACGCCATGGGCCTCGGCCCGGTATGGACCTTGCGCGAGGCCAATCAAGTGACTCATGAACATCAACACGGGCATGCACCGGATGGGGAGTCCATCGATTTGTTGGCACTGCGCAGTGCGGTGCAGTCTTGCCAGGCTTGCGGCTTGTGCACAACGCGCAAACAAACCGTATTTGCCGATGGTGTAGAACATGCGCCTCTCATGGTGGTGGGCGAGGCACCTGGTGCAGATGAAGATGCCAGCGGTCTGCCCTTTGTGGGGCGGGCAGGTCAACTGCTGGATCGCATGCTGCACGCTGTGGGGGCCAGCAGGGCACGCAACGTTTACATTGCCAACGTGTTGAAGTGCCGCCCACCAGGTAACCGAGATCCAGAGCCCGCTGAGATTGAACAGTGTTTTCCCTATCTTGCCCAGCAAATTCAGGCGGTGTCTCCTAAGGTGCTGCTGCTGGTGGGGCGATTTGCCATTCAAACCCTGCTGAAAACAGACCAAGCAGTTGGCAAATTGCGTGGGCGCTTACATGTGGTGGAAGTTGGGAGCTTGCGCATACCGGCTGTTGTGACTTACCACCCAGCGTACCTGTTGCGCAGGTCTGAAGAGAAAGCCAAGGCCTGGGAGGATTTGCTACTTTTCAAACAGCAGGCGGAATGCCTACAGGGCGATCTTCCCCAATCCTAGCCTCAACATTGAACATGCGTTGGTTGCGCTTGTGCCAAAGGATCACCATCAACATGGTGAGCATCACAAAACCGCCAAACATGAGAATCACATTGTTAACATGCACGTCGAAGCTAATGAGCAGGGCGTATACGCCCAGCATGGTTAGTACGGAGATGTTCTCATTGAAGTTCTGAATGGCAATTGATCGACCTGCGCTCATCAGCACGTGCCCGCGGTGTTGCAACAGTGCATTCATTGGCACAACAAAAAAGCCACTGAGCGCACCCACCACCGTGATCAGTATGTAAGCGGTCGTGAGGTTGTTCACCAAAGTCATTGTCATGCACACCAGGCCCATCAGAATGCCCATGGGCAGAACCACCATGGATTTCTTAAGTGGGATCATTTTTGCGGCCACCACGGCACCCGCTGCCACACCAAACGCGCACACACCTTGCAATATGGCTCCTTTGTCCAAACTCAATCCCAATGCACTCTCGGCCCACTTCAGCACAATGAATTGCAAGGTTGCCCCAGCCCCCCAAAACAAAGTAGTCACCGCCAGGGAGATCTGGCCGAGTTTGTCTGACCACAGCTGTTTCACGCAACCCATGAATTTGCGGGTCATGATGATCGGGTGATTGAGCTGGGGCTCATACCGAGCGCCGGTGTCCGGAATCCTCAAATTGAATACGGCAGCAATCAGATAGCCTGCTGTGATCACAAACACAGCGGCCTCCGCTGGGGTGTCCATGCCATCGGTCACCCCTGGAATGTGCAATTGCATCAGGTATTCGGCTGTACTCGGTGCAATCAAAATTCCACCAAGTACAGTACCTAGAATGATGGAGAGCACCGTCAATCCCTCGATCCATCCATTGGCCTCTACAAGCCGCTCGTGCGGAAGCAGTTCTGTGAGAATGCCGTACTTGGCTGGGGAATACGCTGCTGCGCCGAGTCCAACCACCGCATATGAGATCAGCGGATGAATACCCACAAACATCATGAGACAACCTATGATTTTGATGGAGTTGGTGATGAACATCACCTTGCCCTTGGGCAATGTGTCGGCAAAGCCACCCACAAATGGCGCAAGCAACACGTATGAAACCACAAAAAACAGTTTGAGAAGCGGCGTCATCCACTCGGGCGACTGGATTTGAAACAGCAGAGCAATGGCCGCAATCAGTAGGGCATTGTCTGCGAGCGACGAAAAGAATTGCGCCGCCATGATGGTGTAAAAGCCAGGTTTCATTAACAGTTGGTGGTGCATGCGCCAAATTTGGGCACACGCTGATACGCTGCTCGTTCAAGGGTGTTGTGGCGTTATATCATATTCGTTGGGCAGGCGTGAGTCGTCGCACCCAAATTTCTCTGTTACAAATCCAAGCAGCCGCATTCGATCTGTCCACATGCCAAGACCCATACAAGCCACGGTCCACCTCGGTGCTATTGAGCACAATCTCAGCGTAATCAAGGGTTTGCTTGAAGGGAGGGTCTGCATGCCTGTGGTTAAAGCCAATGCTTATGGCCATGGCTTGCAACGGGTATATCCAGCCCTGCATGGGGCCGATGCGCTAGCCATTCTGGAGATTGAAGGCGCAATTGCCTTGCGTGAAATGGGATGGACAAAGCCAATCCTGCTCCTGGAAGGGTGTTTTGATTCTTCCGACCTAGACCTGGCCATGGAATTGCAACTGGATTGGGTGGTCCACAATGCGGACCAACTTGCTCAAGTGCTGGCACTTTCTGGTCACCGGCAAACGGGAACTCTTGCAAAACCTCCACGTATTTTTCTGAAAATAAACACGGGCATGAACCGTCTGGGCTTTTCAATGCACGAAGCCCCAGCGGTGATTGAGGCCTTGGACGCATTTGTTCAATCGCAGGGTTGGCCCACCCCTGTGTTGATGACGCACTTTGCCAATGCAGACGTGGTTAACCTGATGGAGGCTGTGCCCAGCGCGTTGGTTCAGCACAATTTGCTCATGCAGATCAAACCGGCTCTCTGGGGCAGTAGTCTTGGCAATTCGGCGGGTGTATTAAATTGTACGGCTTGGGTGGGCAATATCGCTCGTCCGGGCATTGCCGTGTATGGTGCAACGCCAGGCCCCCGACGGGCCAGTGAGTACGGTTTGAAGCCTGCCATGCAATTAAACAGCGAGATCTTGGCGGTTCAACTGGTCAAGGCCGGAGAAAGGGTGGGGTATGGCGCCCGTTGGCAGGCACAGAGAAATAGCAGAATCGCTGTGGTGGCTTGTGGCTATGCCGACGGCTACCCGCGCCACGCACCCGATGGCACACCCACGGGTGTATGTGGCCAAGTGGCACCCTTGGTGGGGCGAGTGTCCATGGACATGTTGACCGTTGACATCACCGACATTGCTCAAGCCACCGTGGGTACATCCGTGGAATTGTGGGGCAGTCAAATTGCGGTGGATGATGTTGCCCACTGTTGCGGCACCATTGCTTATGAACTGCTATGCGCTGTTGCCCCCCGAGTCCCGATTCAAGTCAAGGAATAAGCCGCTGTGGCAAAAACAAAAACTCAGTACCAGTGCACCGAATGTGGTGCTGTGTTCGCCAAATGGCAAGGCCAATGCAATGAGTGCACGGCATGGAACACTCTTGTTGAATCAGCGGTGAGTGCAGCGCCAGCCAAAGCCAATCGTTTTTCAGCACTTGCTGCGCAAAGCAACCAGGTGGTCAAGCTTTCAGAGATTCAGGCCCAAGAGCATCCACGTTTCAGCAGCGGTGTGAGTGAGTTTGATCGTGTGCTTGGTGGCGGCATGGTTCCAGGCATGGTGGTGTTGTTGGGTGGAGACCCAGGTATCGGAAAATCCACATTGCTGCTTCAGTCCATGGTCACGCTTGCTCAAACCTGCAGCACTTTGTATGTAAGCGGTGAAGAGTCGGCTGGGCAGATTGCTTTGCGTGCCCAACGTCTTGGACTTGAGCATGCTGACCTTCATGTTCTCACCGAAATTCAGCTTGAGCAGATTGTCGCCCAGCTTGAGAATCTCAAACCGCAGGTGCTGGTGATTGATTCCATACAAACCCTCTACACGGCAGAGCTGTCTGCCGCGCCGGGCTCTGTTAGCCAAGTGAGAGAGTGCGCCAGCCAGCTCACGCGTGTTGCAAAAAGCATGGGTATAACCACCATTTTGGTGGGGCATGTTACCAAAGAGGGTACCCTGGCCGGGCCTCGGGTACTTGAGCATATTGTTGACACGGTGTTGTATTTTGAAGGGGACTCACAATCCTCTTTCCGCTTGGTGCGTGCGTTCAAAAATCGCTTTGGTGCTGTCAATGAACTGGGCGTATTTGCCATGACCGACCGGGGATTAAAAGGGGTGAACAACCCCTCCGCATTGTTCTTGTCTCAACATGCGGAATGGGTGGCGGGTTCATGCGTGATGGTTACCCAAGAGGGTGCAAGGCCGCTGCTCGTAGAAATTCAGGCCCTGGTTGACAGCTCGCATTCGCCAGCCCCTCGTCGGCTCTCCGTGGGGCTCGAGCAAAACAGGCTGGCCATGTTGCTGGCCGTGATGCATCGCCACGCCGGCTTACAGTTTTTCGATCAGGATATTTTTATCAATGCAGTGGGTGGGGTAAGGATTTCAGAACCTGCTGCCGACCTGGCTATCGTTTTGGCCATGGTGTCGTCTCTCAAAAACAAGCGCTTGCCCAAAGAATTGGTGGTTTTCGGGGAAATTGGCTTGTCTGGTGAAATAAGGCCTGCACCCAGGGGGCAGGAGCGTTTGCGGGAAGCCGCAAAGCTGGGTTTTACTCACGCCATCGTACCCGCCAGCAACGCGCCCAAACAGGCCATCAAGGGTTTGCAGGTGATCGGCGTCGAGCGCATCGAGAATGCCTTGGACGCCCTGCGCACCACCTTGGATTGTTTTTGACTAAACGTTTGATTGAGCCGACAATTGCGCCAGTTCGATCACAATCCATACCATGAGTTACTCCATGCATCAAAGCCCTTGGAACGTAAAATGGCTGCTCGCCCTGTGCTTGACCATGATACTGGCAGCCTGCTCTCGGCCCGAAATTGACACCTCCGAGGTGATTCGCCCCGTGAGGGTGATGGAATTGTCTTCTGGGAGCGCTGAGCAGGTGGAAAGTTTTCCTGCGCAGTTGGAACCCCGCCATCAGGCCAAACTGAGTTTTCAGGTCGGTGGCAAGTTGCTTGAGCGCAGCGTGGATGTTGGCGACCGGGTTAGCAAAGGTCAAGCCCTTGCTCAAATCGATCCCCAAGACCTTGCCCTGAGCCTACGCTCCGCCCAAGCTCAATTGGATGCTGCAATTGCTGACCTTGCTCAGGCCAAAACAGATCTTGAGCGCACCAAGAGCCTGAAATCACAAAACTTTGTGAGCCAAGCCGAGCTGGATCGCAGGCAACTTGCCTTTGACGCCGCGAGCAGCCGCCATGCACAGGCGCAAGCTCAGCTCAATGTGCAGCGCAATCAAAGCGCCTATGCCACCTTGCGGGCGCCTGGTGATGGCGTGATTTCCGCTGTGTATCTGGACGCTGGTCAGGTGCTGGCAGCTGGGCAGGCCGTGCTGGCTTGGGCCAATGAATCGACGGTTCAAGCCACTTTTGCGGTGCCCGAGGGGCGTGTGCAAGGCATCAAACCCGGGATGAAAGCCCAAGTTGCGCTGTGGTCCGGCGGCAAAGTCTTGGAAGCACTGGTTCGAGAGGTGTCTCCTATGGCCGATCCATTGACACGCACTTACAGTGTGCATGCGGATTTGGTAAGTCCAGGGCCTGAAGTACGATTTGGCATGAGTGCAACCATTCAATTCAGCAAAGTAGGGGACGAGTCGTCCTTCTCCTTGCCTATTTCTGCCTTGGTGGCAGAGCACACCGGTGCCTATGTATGGGTGTTTGACGAGGCGCAGGGTGTGGTGAACAAACGAGCTGTGCAGCCCCATGATGTGTCCGAAAGTAGCTTTTTGGTGAACGAGGGGCTGAAATCGGGTGAATTGGTGGTCATTGCTGGCACCCACGTCCTCAATGAGGGGCAAAAGGTTCGTCGATTCATTGAGCCGGGCAGTGTCAAGCCATGAGAAATATCAATCTCTCTCGTTGGGCGCTCGAAAACCAGCCTTTGATCCGCTATTTGTTGGCGGTGTTTTTGATGGCAGGCGCTGCCGCATTTTACTCCTTGGGCCAAGAGGAAGACCCGCCTTTCGTGTTTCGCGGCATGGTGGTGCGGGCCTATTGGCCAGGTGCCACGGCAATGCAAATGGCCCAGCAAGTGGCAGACCCGATTGAAAAAATCATTCAGGAAGTCCCATATGCGGACAAGATTCGGTCGTATTCCAAACCGGGCGAAACGGTGATTTTTCTACAGCTTGAGGACAGTGCACCGCCCAAGCAAGTTCAGGATGTTTGGTATACCACACGAAAACGTATATCTGACGCTTCGCGCACCTTGCCCAAAGGGGTGGTAGGGCCATTTTTCAACGACGAATTTGGCGACACCTTTGGTGTCTTGCTGGCCTTTTCGGCCGATGGATTTCAGTACAACGAGCTGAAAGATTTTGTGATCCAAGTTCGGCAAGAGATGCTCAAAGTGCCTGACGTTGCCAAAGTGCAAATGCTGGGTGTGCAGGCCGAAAAGGTCTTCATTGATGTGTCGCACTACCGATTGGCCCAGTTGGGTATTTCTGCCAATGACGTGTTAGGCCAAATCAACGGCCAAAACGCAGTGGTGTCCCAAGGCGTGTTGAGTCTGGATGATCAAAAGATTTGGTCGCGCATTGAAGGCCAATTTGAATCGGTGGAAGACATTGCCAACACCCCCATTCGTGCGGGCAAAAGTACCTTGTTGCTCAAAGACATTGCCAAGGTGTATCGCGGTTATGAAGACCCGCCCATCTCCAAGATGCGCTACAACGGCAAAGAGGTAATCGGCCTGGGCATCTCCATGGTCAATGGGGGTGACATCATCGCCCTGGGTGAAAACTTGCGCAAGGCAGAACAGCGAATTATTGCCCAACTGCCGATTGGTATCGACATGCAACGCGTGGCCGATCAACCGCAATCGGTGCGTACTTCCGTGAGTGAGTTCGTCAAGGTGTTGATTGAGGCCATTGTGATTGTGCTGGCTGTGAGTTTTGTTAGCCTGGGCATGCACACCAAGCCTTTCCGGGTGGACATGCGACCAGGTTTGGTGGTGGCGCTCACCATTCCCCTCGTCTTGGCCCTTACATTCTTGGCGATGTCTTTTTTCAACATCAATCTGCACAAAATTTCCCTGGGGGCGTTAATCATCGCGCTGGGCCTGTTGGTGGACGATGCAATCATTGCAGTTGAAATGATGGTCCGAAAATTGGAAGAGGGATATTCGCGGTTTGATGCTGCAATTTTTGCTTACGACTCCACAGCCATTCCCATGCTCACTGGCACTTTGATCACGGCGGCAGGCTTTTTGCCGATTGCGCTTGCTCAAAGCGCAGCCGGGGAATACACCTTTTCTATTTTTGCAGTCACTGCAATTGCCTTGCTTTTATCGTGGTTTGTTGCGGTTATTTTTGTGCCATACATTGGCTACTGGCTACTTAAAAAGCCAAGTGGTGACCATGCGCCACACGAGGTGTTCGACACGCCGTTTTACAAACGATTCCGCGGCTGGGTTGCCTGGTGTATCAATCATCGGTGGATCACAATTGCTGTGACTGTTGCGGCGTTTGTCGGTGGTGGGTATTCGTTCAAGTTTATTGAACAACAGTTTTTTCCAGATTCAAACCGTCTAGAGATCATGGTTAACCTGTGGCTGCCAGAGGGCACAGCTTTTTCCGAAACCGAGCGGCAAGCCAAAACGCTGGAGGCCTGGCTTGCTCAACAACCTGAAGTGACCGGCTACACCGCGTTTGTGGGTGACGGTGCACCGCGTTTTTATTTGTCGCTGGACCAAAAATTTGTTCAAAGCAATTTGGTCGAATTTATTGTGACGCCCAAAAGCTTTGAAGACCGTGAGCTGCTGCGGAAGAAACTCAAGTCCCACTTGCAAGAAAATTTTCCGGATGTTCGTCCGCGCATCACCTTGCTGCCCAATGGCCCGCCGGTCACATACCCGGTTCAGTTTGTGGTGCAGGGGCCAGACCCAAGGGTGGTACGCGCTGTGGCTGATCGCGTAAAAACAGCTGTTGCAAGCAGTCAGCACACCCGTGGCACACACGACAACTGGAATGAAAACATCAAGGTCATGAAAGTAGAGGTGGACCAGGCTCGTGCACGTGCGCTAGGCGTGAGCAGCGAAAGCATTGCCCAAGCCTCTCACGTGATTTTGTCGGGTGCCCCCATTGGGCAGTACCGCGAGAACAATCGTCTGATTGACATCGTATTTAGAAACCCGGCTACAGAACGTGACACGCTGGCTGAGTTGCTCAA
This sequence comes from Limnobacter sp., assembly GCA_036275215.1. Lineage (GTDB taxonomy): Bacteria > Pseudomonadota > Gammaproteobacteria > Burkholderiales > Burkholderiaceae_B > Limnobacter. Next base: position 38,066 of record DASUEF010000240.1, read on the forward strand.
TGCAAATGTGCCCACCGCCAATGGAACTTATGTACCTTTGTCACAGGTGGGGAGGGTGGACATGTCTTTTGAACCTGGGGTGATTTGGCGTGAAAATGGTGATTTTGCAATCACCGTGAAAGCCGATGTGGTTTCTGGCATTCAGGGCACCACCGTCGCACTGGCGATGGACAGGGCACTGGCCCCACTGCGGGCTGAATTGCCCCTGGGCGTGGTCGTCAAGCTCGATGGTCTGGCTGCCGATTCTGGTAAAGCTCAACAGTCCATCATGGTCAATGTTCCCCTGATGCTTTTTATAGTACTTACATTGCTGATGCTTCAACTCAAAAGCTTTGGGCGAACCCTGCTGGTGTATTTCACTGGGCCGCTGGGGATTATTGGTGCGGCTCTGGCGCTGATCGTAAGCGGCAAGCCGTTTGGATTTGTAGCGCAATTGGGGGTGATTGCGCTCTTTGGCATGATCATCCGCAATTCGGTGATCTTGGTTGATCAGATTGAGCAGGACAGGGCAGCGGGAGTGCATCCTTTTGAGGCCATTGTGGAATCCACCATCCGGCGGTCGCGCCCGATCTTGCTGACTGCCGCAGCCGCTGTATTGGCAATGATCCCCCTCATGCGCTCCCAGTTTTGGGGCCCCATGGCGGTGGCCATCATGGGAGGGCTAATTGTGGCCACCTTGCTCACGCTGTTCTTCTTGCCTGCGTTGTACGCCGCTGCCTACCGAATCAAAAAGCCCTGAGTTTGCCTACCACTGCAACACGTGTGTGGTCCATGCCAGGGTAAATTTTTTCCAAGGTGTGAGCGCCTTTTGCTCGGTGAACAAGCGCATCCCATCGTGTTGGTGAACCTGCCACTCGGCCAAGCGCATGCGGTAGAGCGCACGCAGGGGCCGGCAAAATAGCCGCTGCGCCTTGGGCATGTTACGCCATGCATCATCGGCAGACCGTTTGATGTGCTGCACCACATCAGCGAACAAGGCGCTGGTGTTCGCATTGTGCTCGCGCCGCTTGATTTGAGCGGCATCCACGCCATGCTTGCTGAGCATGTCCACTGGCACAGGTTGAAATTGTTGATCCAGGTATTTGGCAAGGTGCAGCAATTGAGCCAATTGACTGCTGGACGACCAAAACACCAAAAGAGAGTCGGTGTTGCCCGCCAACAAACCTTCTTCCAGCATGCGTGCCTTCAGCAATTCCACCCAAGGCTGTACCAATGCTTGGCAATGGGCATTCCAGTCCGAGAGTGTATTAAACCGACGGGCCTCGCAGCCCTGCACCGTGGTTTCGATCAATTGCGCCCATTCTTCGGTGTCCAGTGCCGCCACCGTGCGGCTGGACATGGCTGCTACCACTGGATGAAGGTTTACATTGTTTCCGGCCTCGCTCAGGGCGTTGCGCCACCAGCCCAGTTTGACCTGGGTAAGCCCGGCTTCCAGTTGACGCATGCTGGCCTGCCGCAGTTCGTGGTTCAGGGCAAAACAACCCAACCAAAAAGCTTTTAATGCTTCTGGTAGGAACAAAGTAGCATAATGCAGGGCGCTGGCCGGACCTGCAATTTTTTCTCGGCAGTACGCCAAAGGGTTCTCAAGTGACATGGGCTGCATAATACGCGCTATAATAGAAGGCTACATGCGGATGTGGCGAAATTGGTAGACGCACCAGATTTAGGTTCTGGCGGGGTGACCCGTGAAGGTTCGAGTCCTTTCATCCGCACCAAAACTCCCCTTCAGTGCCGCACCCGGCGAGCCAAACCCGCTCCATACTTGTGTAAGATATCGGCAATTGTAGAACCATTCCTCCAAGTCCGGTGGGAGTTCTTCTAACCCCATTAACCCTGTCGGCCACCGGCCGGATTCTAGTCCAAGAGTTT
>DASUEF010000241.1:0-15901 GCA_036275215.1 Limnobacter sp.
GTTGTCCTGGTGTGTTGTACGGCGCGCCACTAAATATGGGACTTCAAAGCTGAAGTGGCGTAACTGCTGATGATAACCTATAAAATATGCTGACTTTGATCAACACGGACTTTCACAAAGCGGCTTTTGCATCGTTTAGAGTCGATGTTCCAGCCTGCTTCCAAGCGGAGAATTTTTATGTCCCTGGATTCCGGGCAAATCGCAAAAATTGCTGCCTTGTCGCGCCTGAAGCTCACGCCCGAACAAGCCAAAGACCTGGCTCCCCAGTTGAACAACATCATGCAACTGGCTGATCGTTTGGCCAGCCAAAACACGGCGGGTGTTGAGCCTTTGGCGCATCCATTGGCCATGATTCAAGCTGTGGCCCTCAGGCTGCGGGAGGACCTGGTCACAGAACAAGACCGGCGCGGCCCCAACATGGCCAACGCACCTGCTGCGGAGCGAGGCTTGTTCCTTGTGCCCAAGGTGATTGAGTAATACCCCCGGCATCTGTATCCATTTTTATTTGGTCTGAATCATGTCTTCCCCCTTGCCCACCATCGCCCAGTTGCGCACTCAACTGGATCAAAAAAAGGTCAGTGCCACCGAGCTGGCCCAAGACGCCCTGCGTGCTGCGCGTGCTCATTCCAAACTCAACGCATTCGTTGACATTCAGGATGACCTCACCCTTGCGCAAGCCCAGGTCGCCGACGCCCGTCTGTCCCGTGGCGAGTCTGCCCCCCTGTTGGGCATCCCATTGGCGCACAAAGACATCTTTGTCACCCAGGGCTGGGTGAGCACTGCGGGCTCCAACATGCTCAAAGGCTACAAAAGCCCGTTCGACGCCGAGGTGGTGGTCCGCTTGCAAGCCGCAGGCATGGTCAACATTGGCAAGCTCAACTGCGACGAATTTGCCATGGGCTCGTCCAACGAAAAAAGCGCCTACGGCCCATGCCTTAACCCCTGGGATACAGCGGCTGTGCCTGGCGGCTCCTCGGGTGGCTCGGCCGTTGCTGTAGCCAGTGGCGTGGTGCCATGCTCCACTGGCACCGACACGGGTGGCTCCATCCGTCAACCCGCGTCTTTGTGCGGCATCACTGGCATCAAACCCACCTACGGCAGTTGCAGCCGGTACGGCATGATTGCTTATGCCAGCAGCCTGGATCAGGCTGGGCCCATGGCACGCACCGCGCAAGACTGCGCGTGGTTGCTCAACGCCATGGTGGGCTTCGACCCCAAAGACAGCACCAGCATTGCGCGGCCAGTGGTTGGAGAAGATTTTGCCGCTGGGTTCGGCAAACCTTTGCGCCATGGCGACTCCGCAAAGCCCCTGACGGGTGTTCGTGTGGGCTTGCCCACCGAGTTTTTTGGCGATGGTTTGGCCGCAGACGTGCGTGCGCCCATCGACCAAGCACTTCAACAGCTCCAGGCGTTGGGTGCCACCTTGGTGGACATCAGCCTGCCACGCACCGAGTTGTCCATTCCCGCCTACTATGTGATTGCACCAGCCGAGGCCAGTTCCAACCTGTCGCGGTTTGATGGCGTACGCTATGGTCACCGGGCCAGCCATTACACCGACCTCAAGTCCATGTACGAAAACTCCCGCAGCGAAGGCTTTGGTCCCGAAGTGCAGCGCCGCATCATGGTAGGAACGTATGTGCTGTCCCATGGGTATTACGACGCTTATTACCTGCAAGCGCAGAAAGTGCGTCGCTTGATTGCACAAGATTTTCAGGCTGCCTTCCAGCAGTGCGATGTGATTGCCGGCCCAGTGAGCCCCACCGTGGCCTGGAATATTGGCGAGTTGAACGCAGACCCGGTTCAAATGTACCTGGCTGACATTTACACCCTGGGGGCCAGCTTGGCTGGCCTGCCCGGCATGAGTGTGCCTGTGGGTTTTGGCGCACACAACCGCCCGGTGGGCATGCAGCTCATTGGCAACTATTTCAAAGAGGCCGATCTGCTGGCGCTGGCAGACCACTACCAGCAAACCACCGATTGGCACCTTCGCACACCGTCTTAAGAGGTTCGTACCATGCAATGGGAAATCGTGGTGGGCCTAGAAACCCACGCCCAGTTGATGACCAAGTCCAAAATATTCTCAGGCGCAAGCACTGCTTTTGGGGCTGAACCCAATGCACAAGCTTGTGCTGTGGATCTCGCCCTGCCTGGCGTGCTGCCGGTCATGAACAAAGGTGCAGTAGAACATGCCATTCGATTTGGCCTGGCCGTGGGGGCCAAAGTGGCCGAGCACTCGGTGTTTGCACGCAAGAATTATTTTTATCCCGATTTGCCCAAGGGCTACCAAATCAGCCAGTTTGAAATCCCCGTGGTGCAGGGCGGCTCTGTGAGCTTTTTGGTGGGCGAGCACATGAAGACTGTGCGCCTTACCCGTGCACACCTGGAAGAAGACGCTGGCAAAAGTCTGCATGAGGATTTTCAAGGCCAGTCCGGTATCGACCTGAACCGCGCTGGCACGCCTTTGCTCGAGATTGTGACCGAGCCAGACATGCGCAGCGCCGACGAAGCCGTGGCCTATGCCAAAGCCTTGCACACGCTGGTCACCTGGCTGGGTATTTGTGATGGCAACATGCAAGAGGGCAGCTTCCGCTGCGATGCCAACGTCTCTGTGCGGCCCAAAGGGCAGGCTCAATTTGGTACCCGCTGCGAGATCAAAAACCTCAACAGTTTCAAGTTTTTGCATGCGGCAATCGTTTACGAGGCACAACGCCAAATCGAAATCATCGAGGATGGTGGTGTGATCAAACAGGAAACACGCCTGTACGACCCCGATCGCAACGAAACCCGCTCCATGCGCAGCAAAGAGGATTCCGAGGATTACCGGTACTTCCCCGACCCCGACCTACCACCGTTGGTGATTGCCAGTGCATGGATTGACGAGGTGAAGGGGCATATGCCGGAGTTGCCAGCCCAAAAGCAGGCCCGTTATGAGGCCGAGTTGGGCTTGCCCACCTACGATGCAGTCACACTCACCGCGAGCCGCGCCATGGCCGACTATTTTGAGGCCGCTTTGGCCGTGGCTGGCGCCGCACAGGCCAAGCCCCTGGCCAACTGGCTGTTGGGCACCTTCTCTGCCGCACTCAACCGCCAAGACCAAAGCCCTGATGCCTCACCTGTGAAGCCAGCCCAAATGGCTCGGATTATTCAGCGGATTGCCGACGGTACCCTCAACAACAAAACGGCCAAGGTTGTTTTTGACGCATTGTGGGAAGGCGAGTTTGACGATGTAGACGCCTGCATCAAAGGCAAAGGCCTGGAGCAGATTTCCGACAGTGGCGCGGTTGAAAAGATGATCGACGACGTGCTCGCAGCCCATCCGGGCCCGGTTGCTGAGTACAAGGCTGGCAAAGAAGCCTCCTTCAATTTCTTGGTGGGGCAGGTGATGCGGGCGGCGCGTGGCAAGGCCAATCCGGCAGCGGTCAATGACATTCTCAAACGCAAGCTCAGCGCCTAGATTGACTGATGCCACGTGCCTTGTTTGATTGCTGGCACTTGAAGCTTTCCCAGAACAAGGTCTTCTTCGTTTGCGTACCTCCTGACGCCAATGGGGCTTTGCCCCTTGGCGTACACCAATCGGTGTTGCCCTCCCTGAGCCTTGCCTGAACTGGGCCTTCCTCCAAAAAAGGGGTCAGGTTGGGCCTTTTCCAGGCTGCTCCTACTCCAGGGGTTAACCATCTTGCGCGAAATTTGACAAAAACTTGCGGTTTGTTAGGGTGTGGCTCCTGTCTATTTTGTCTCGCCAACGCAGTTTGTGCTCCGAGTGCTCGAATGCTAATTCAACAACCTAGTTTTGGTCCCTATTTCTGGACTACCACCTTGGGTGTGCTTGTCGACAATCTTTTTAAAAATCTGGTGGTGCTCTTGCTGGTGTTTCGCGCCGCAGAATACGGGGTGAGTGGTGGCGATGCGGTGCTTGCCAATCTGGTGGCAGGGTTGTTCATTGTTCCGTTTGTATTGTTTTCGGGTTTGGGTGGCGAGTTGGCAAGTCGCCTAGAGCCTTCCAGACTGTTTGTAATACTCAAATGGGTCGAGTCGGCCATCATCTTCATGGCTTGCTTGGGCTTGGTGATGCATTGGGGGTATTTGTTGTTGGTGTGTGTTTTTTTGATTGGTGCTCAGGCAGCTTTTTTTGGGCCAATCAAATATGCCTACATTCCCAGGGTGGTGTCTGCGGAGGAGTTGATGGCTGCCAACGCTTACGTTGAGACATCAACCTTCTTGGCGATTTTGCTCGGCACCCTGCTGGCTGGCGCTTTGCTGTCTGTCACCGATCAGCCGCATTGGCAGTTGCTGGCACTTGCATCGTGTTCGGCTGTGGGGGTATGGCAGGCCCATCGTATTCCTCGATTGCCCATGTGCGCTGTGGTTGCAACCTTGCCTGCATTGGTTTGGCAAGACATATATCGCAGTGTTAGAACCTGCATGCAGGCCACCCATGAGCAATTGTCGGTGCGCCGCAGTGTGCTGGCCATCAGTGCATTTTGGTTCACGGGCGCTTTGGTGCTGGCCAATCTGCCGGGACTTGCAAAAAACTATCTTGATTTGGGGGAGTTGGGTTTTTCGGCTTTGCTGGCGGTGTTTTCGGTGGGGGTTGGTTTGGGGTCCTGGTTTGCAGAGCGATTGTCGGGCAAACAAGTTGAAATTGGGCTGGTTCCGCTGGGTGCCCTCGGTATGGTGCTTGCGTTGCTGGGTTTGTGGCAACAAGTTAACGATGTGTGGGCATTTGGCGGATTTCTCGCTGGCCTCGGTGTGGCTGGTGGTTTGTTTGTGGTTCCCTTGTACGCCCTGATCCAACTGCGTGCAGCCCCAGGTAAAACAGCATCTGTGATTGCGTTTCTGAATATCCAAAACAGCGTGTTCATGATTTTGGCCGCACTTCTTGCGATGACGTTGTTGATGGCTGGTTTGGAGCTTCATAACATGCTGCTGGTTGGAGCACTTTTCAACATTTTTGTTTGCGCCGTGGTGTTTAAAACCGTGCCAGAGTTCATGGCCCGTTTTGTGGTGTTTTTGTTGGTTCACACGGTGTATCGGTTCCGGGTCCAGGGTTACGCAAACTTCCCCAAGGAGGGCGCAGCTTACATTGCACCCAATCACATTTCTTGGATTGATGCGTTTATGCTCAGTGCAGCGTGTCGCAGGCCGTTTGCATTCGTGATGTACTACAAAATTTTCAATATTCCTGTGATCAATTGGTTTTTTAAGGCCATGAAGGCTATTCCAATTGCAGGAAAAAACGAAGACGAACGAGTGTATTTACAGGCCATGACCGAGATTAAGCGTCGAATTGAAAGTGGTCATCTCGTGTGTATATTTCCTGAGGGGGCCATCAGTAGGGACGGCGAAGTTGCGCCATTCAAACCGGGATTACTCAAGATGCTGGAGCTTGCGCCGGCCCCAGTCATTCCTGTTGCGATTGGCCGCATGTGGGGCAGTGCCTTCAGCCGCAAACACCGACGCTGGATCATGCGTTTGCCGATATGGGACATTGGTCGACCTGTGTCGGTCAATGTGGGGCGGTCAATTGCGCCAGAGTGTGTCAATATGGAGGCGCTTCGCAACGAAGTAATCAGCTTGGGTTTGCAGAAGCAATAGCACTCCAAGAAATCCCGGTGGCCAATATTGCCACCATGCGATTGGCTCGGTTGGTTATAACGCGTGGTCGTAGTCCACAATCAACGGCGCGTGGTCCGAGAACTTCTCACCTTTGTACACGCTGGCCGCTTTGATTTTGTCCCGAAGTACCGGGCTGGCCATTTGGTAATCAATACGCCACCCCACATTTTTTGCATAGGCTTGGCCCCTGTTGCTCCACCAGGTGTAGCAACCTTCGGTTTCATTTGGGTGCAGCACCCTGTATGTGTCTACCCAACCGCGTGTGTGAATGGCATGGCCGATCCACGCACGTTCCTCGGGCAAAAAGCCCGAGTTTTTCAAGTTGCCTTTCCAGTTCTTCAAGTCGATTTCTTGGTGGGCTATGTTCCAGTCGCCGCACAACACCACGGGTTTATTTTTCGCTTCCATGGCGTTAAATACCTCTGCGAAGTGCTCCAGAAAGCGGAACTTGGCCTCTTGCCGTTCTTCCGAGCTGCTGCCCGAGGGGAAATAAATCGACGCAACGATGAGATTCTCAAACTCCGCGGTCACCATTCGGCCTTCTGCATCAAACTCGGCACTGTTTAAGCCATACGTTACTGCCAGTGGTTTGGTTTTGCTGTATAAACCCACTCCGCTGTAACCCTTTTTCTCGGCCGCCATGAAGTAGCCTGTGTAACCGGCTGGGTGCGTGTGTTCGGGTTGTAAGTCTGTCAACTGGGCTTTGATCTCCTGTACACACACCACGTCGGCGCCGCTTTGGCCCATCCAGTCGAAAAATCCTTTTGTATGTGCCGAGCGGATTCCGTTGAGATTTGCTGAGATAATGCGGGTCATTGTTTAAATTCAGTTGCTTAGGGATTGATCGTGGTCGATTCAAATCAAAATGTGCAGGCGCTTTCAGACCAGTTTCTGCAATTCGCCGTCGAAAAACAGGTCTTGCGTTTTGGTGAGTTCAAAACCAAAGCGGGGCGCATGTCACCTTATTTCTTCAATGCGGGTTTGTTTAACACGGGCTCATCGCTACAGAAGCTCTGTGAATTTTACGCACAAACCTTGCTCGAAAAAACCGCTGAGCGTGGAATTGAATTCGACATGTTGTTTGGCCCTGCGTACAAGGGAATCCCTTTGGTTGCGGGCACCACCATGGAAATGGCTCGACACGGCAAGGATGTTCCCTATGCATTCAACCGCAAAGAGGCCAAAGACCATGGTGAGGGTGGCACGCTGGTGGGGGCCCCACTGGAAGGCCGTGTCGTGATCGTGGACGATGTGATCTCGGCTGGCACGTCGGTGCGTGAATCCGTGGAAATTATTCGTGCACATGGTGCGCAACCAGCAGCGGTATTGATTGCCTTGGATCGCATGGAAAAAGGCGTGCGCGATGGGCAAGACACCCAACACAGCGCCGTGCAAGAGGTGGAACAACACTTTGGCATCCCAGTGATTGCGATTGCAAATTTGCAGGACTTGCTGCGGTATCTACTCACACGCCAAGCGGCCAACGTGCGTTTGGCTGGTTGGTATGAGAAAGTAAAAGAGTACCGCGCACGTTACGGCGTGTAATGGCGCGGTGGTGCCTTGTATCCCATCAAGTGTTACAACACCACAGACACCAAGGGGTGTCCGCTCAAGGCTCGGTAAATGTCATCGAGCTGATCTTGGTTTTCAACCCGCACCTTGCAGGTGAGGCTTAAATAATTGCCTTTGCTGCTGGGGCGCATTTCAATGCCCGCAGGTTGAAAGCCGGGGTTCATGCCCACCAGCAAGTCACTGATCACCTGCGCGAATTCCGGCACGTTTTTCCCCATCACTTTGATGGGGAAGTGGCACGGAAATTCAATCAGGCTTTTTTTGTCTTGCTCACCGGCTGTCATGTTTTTACTCTTCAAACCAAAGTTTGGCGGAGTCCACCAGGCGACCAAACAGGCCTGCTTCTTCCACATTGCTCAGTGCCACCAAAGGCACTTCGCCCACGCGCTCGCCATCGAGTGTGAGCTTCAGGGTGCCCAGTTGGGTGCCCGCTTTGATTGGGGCAATCAGCGTCTCTTTTTTCTCAACACTGGCTTTCAATTGTTTGGCCATGCCACGGGGAACATTCATCAGAATGTCCTTGGTGGAGCCCAGTTTGACGGATTTTGCCTGCCCTTTGAAAACCTCGCTGTCGCTCACTGCCTGGTTGGCACCATAGAGTTTCACGGTCTCAAACATTTGGTAACCGTAGTTCAGCAACTTCAGGCTCTCTTGCGTGCGTGCTTGGTCCGATGTGGTGCCCAGCACAACCGCCAGCAGGCGTCGTTCTACCCCATTGGGCAGTTTGCGTTGTGCAGAACTCACCAGGCAATAACCTGCAGCCTCCGTGTGGCCTGTTTTCATGCCGTCCACCGAGGAGTCAATCCAGAGTAGGCGGTTGCGGTTGGGTTGGCGAATGCCGTTGTAGGTGTACTCTTTGGTGGAGTACATTTTGCTGTAGTACTCCGGAAAGTCTCGAATGATTGCGGCAGCCAAAATTGCAAGGTCTTTTGCTGTGGTGTAGTGCTGCGGGTCGGGCAAGCCTGTTGCGTTCCTGAAGTTGGTGTTCTTTAAACCCAGGCGTTTGGCTTGTTGGTTCATCAAGTTGGCAAAGTTGGCTTCGTCCCCCGCCAGCAGTTCTGCAATGGCCCTGCTCGCATCGTTGCCCGACTGAACAATCACACCGTACAGCAGTTCTTCCACGGTCACGGGCTTGTTGGGCTCAATGAACATGCGAGAGCCTTCGGCTTTCCAAGCAAAGGTGGACACAGGCACCTGTTGGTCTGCCCGAATCTGTTTGCTGTCCAGTGCTGCAAACGCCATGTAAGCGGTCATCAGTTTGGTGAGTGAGGCGGGTTCCAGGCGTTCACTGCTGTTGAAGTCGGCCAGTGTTTGACCTGTGGTCAGGTCCATCAACACATAACCTTTTGCGCCAATCTCTGGTGCGGGTGGCATTACCCCAGCCTGTGCTGCAGGCAGGCTGCCAAGCCCCAGGCCCAGCACAAGGCCCCATCGGCCCAGGTTTTGTCGAATTCGGGAAAATCCAGAGGTAAGCAAGTAAAAACTCCTGTTCATGATTGGGTATGAAAGAAAAACATCGCGCGTGTTGTGCCTAGCTTGGGTAATAACGCACAACCATCGCTTTCAGTTGAGGCAACTTGCCATGGAAAAAATGCTCCACGCCAGGCATCACCAACACTGGCAGGTCCTGGGGTTTGGCCCAGTCAAGCACCGATTGCAGCGGCACCGTGTCGTCCACCTCGCCGTGAATCACCAGCGTGTCTTCGGGCACATCGGCCACTTTAAAGCGGCTTGCCGCGGTACCCACCAGCACCAATTTGCCCACGGGCAAATCATCTGCCAGTTTTTGAGCAGCGTGGCTGGTTACAAATGCGCCAAATGAAAAACCCGCCAAGGCAACCGGCTTGCGTTGCAAGTCTGCGGGCAACAACGATTTGTGCGCATGCCGCACCAGCCATGCCATGTCGGAGGTCTCCCCGTCACCGTGGTTGTGTTCCCCCTGTGACTGCCCCACGCCGCGAAAATTGAATCTAACTGCGATATAACCCATCTGCAAAAAAGCACGCGCGAGTGTTTGAACCACTTTGTTGTCTTTGGTTCCGCCAAACAGTGGATGGGGGTGAGCAATAATAGCCAGGCCGGTTGGCTGGCTTGCCGGATGGTCAATCGACACCTCAATAGCGCCCGCAGGGCCTTGCCAGATGTCATGTTGGGTTTTGGGATTCATGGCAGGCGAAGCCGCTCCACAATTTGGCCGCCGATCAAATGGCTGTCAATGATCTCATCCACGTCCGAAATGTCCACGTAGGTGTACCAAACGCCCTCGGGATACACCACCAACACCGGCCCTTCGTCGCATCGGTCTAGGCAACCGGCTTTGTTCATCCGGATTTTTCCTGGTCCATTCAGCCCTAGTTCTTTGATGCGTTGTTTGGCGTGCGCATGCGCAGCGCCTGCATGGCAGTTTGCGCAGCAGTTTTCATTGTTGGGGCGCTGATTGGTACAAAAAAAGACGTGTTTGTCGAAATAAGTCATGGCGGGGCTTGGCTCGCGGGGGTGCTGATACACCGTTGTATTATCGCTTAAATCGACGCTCTGGCTGGCTCAAAAAGCCCAAAACGGTGAGTGCCAGAATGGGCCAAAGTTCGCTCACCCAGCGGCCCGCCTCTTGCAGGGTTCTGAACAGAGTGAGCAGCCCGCCACCTTGTGTGTCCAGCTCAGGGTCGTGCACGCCGGGCAGCAGCAGGGTGATCAGCCATCCGCCAAGCAGGTGTGCCAGTCCCAAGCGTGCCATGGCGTGGGGCGGCAGCGGTAACCAGGCCATCAAAAGCGCTCCGGCCATCGCCAACATAAGCCCGCTGCTGTTTTGCTCAAACCACAGGGTGCTCACATACCAGAAAGCGTTCACTGGGGTTTGCGCATAAAGGTCGAGCATCCTGAGCATCAGTGTGATTGCAATCAGCAATGCAAGCAGCCTCACCCTGGGTGAGCCATGTTGTGTTTGGGCCAGACCAATCAGCCAAGCACACATCAGGAAGCAGTAATTGATGAAGTGCGGGGCAACCGTTTCCACACGCAATATCCATTCAAGCGGCAGGCCCAATGGGGTCTCTGTTTGAAGGGCTGGACCCATGGTGTCAAAGAGATTTCCGAGCCACAAGCCAGTGCTGAACGTGGGGTTCTGCGGTGCAAGAATGCTCAAAAACCACAGGCTCAGCAGGCCCATGCCCAGCCAGGCGCGGTGAATGAGCCATGTTTCAAGATTGCGGTTCATGGCGGGCACCAGGGTGCGCCTTTTGGCAAAAAAACTGCCAAGCATCACGCCCAAGGTGCCCCCCATGGTGTTGGTGAGCAGGTCCATTTTGGAGGGCACACGTGTTGGCAAGTAGGTTTGCAAAGATTCCAGCGCGAGTGAGAGTGCTGCGCACCCCACCGCCACCAACAACTTGTCGCTTGTGCGGGGCTGGCGGTTTAGTCCAAGCAGCATCAACAGTCCCAGCGGCACATAACCTGCAATGTTCACAAAGATGTCGGTCCATAACACGGTTTGATGCACCGGTATCCAAGGGCCGCTTAAAAACTCCAGCGGCCCAATGCCGATGTTCCGCCAGTCCAGGTAAGGGAAAAGGCTCAAATGCACCACCACGCATGCGTACAGGCAAGCGAACATCAAGATCCCTGTGTAGGGTGTTCGTTTAACCAGGGCAGCGTGTATTGGTTGCATGGGCTTTGGTGGCCAGTTTGGATTTCTGTTCGGGTTGGAGGTTAAGATGACGCTTAATTTCACAAGCAATGCGCCCAATCTCGCCTGATGGTAACCCAAGCTGAAGTCCACTGGATTGAACTCGACGTTGTCGAGTCGACCAACTCGCATTTGATCAACGCATACCAGTCCAGCGCTGTGCGCGGCGTGGTGGCGGTGGTGGCGCATGCGCAAACGGCAGGCAGGGGTAGGGCTGGCCGGGTATGGCACGCCAGCCCCGGGGCAAGTCTTTGTTTTTCTCTCGGCTTGCCATTGTCAGGACCTGTGCCTGCCTTGCTTCCTTTGTGCACCGGTTTGGCACTTGCTCACACATTGCAAAACCTTGGCATCAGCATTTCACTCAAATGGCCCAACGATCTGCTGCTGGCTGGTGGAAAACTCGGTGGCGTATTGTGCGAAGCCTTCCAGGTGCAAGGTCAGGCCCATGTGGTGATCGGCGTTGGGCTCAACCTAGACAATCCCTCGGGTGTGAGATTGTCCCTCAATGCTTTGCCAGTGGCCTGTTTGCACGCCCAAGCCGCGGTGGTTCGGCGGTCTCCGGTGGCGTGGGCCAAGTTGCTGGTGCCCGCGCTCCTTGAGGGGTTGGCACCATGCCTGGCGGGCCAAACCGAGGGTGTGCCGGTCGAGTTTGCACAGTGGGATGCCTGGCGTGGCCTGCCGCTGCAGGTGGAAGATGCAGGGCGGGTGCTGATGCATGGCACAGGCATGGGTATCAATGCGCAGGGGGCCTATTTGCTCGATACCGCAGAGGGCTTAAAGGCTGTGCATGCAGGAGATCTTTCTTTGCGGGTGCAGCATGTGTGAGTTGCCTCAGTGTATTTATGTGGATGCTGGCAACACCATGGTCAAGTTGTTTTCATGTTCAGCCAGTGCCGTGCCAAATTGGCAAGACCAGGCGCTGGCTGTGCTTACGGTACCCAGCAACCAGTGGTCATCGCCGGATCAGGCAATCAGGCATTTTCAACACATCATTTCCGCTCTACCGCAACATGGATGCGCCCCAGTGGTGCATTTGTGTAGTGTGCTGGGTCCATCATTCGAACGTGTTATTGAACAGGTCTGCAAACAACTCGGGTGGACGCTGCAGGTGATGCAAGTGCAAAACAATGCTCTGCTGCAAACCCATTACAAGCAACCTGCCCAATTGGGCAAAGACCGTTGGGCCGCTTGCATGGCAGTGGCCTCCTCAACCTCCAGCAATGCCAACCTGGTGGTCAGCTTTGGCACCGCAACCACGCTGGATGCGGTGGTTCATGCCTCGCTGCTTTCCAAAAACGGTGTGAATATGTCAGCCAAGTGGGTTCATCTGGGTGGGTTTATTGTCCCTGGTGTGGACACCATGCTTAAAAGCCTGGCAATTTCCACAGCTCAATTGCCCAAGGCCGAGCTGGATTGGGCAGACTGGCCAAATAACACCGAGCAAGCCATCGGCGCGGGCGTTGCTCGGCAGCAGGTCAGCATGGTGCGCGATGTCATGCTTTCTTTGAAAGAGAGTGCGGGCCAATTGATACCCACCTTGTGGTGCACCGGAGGTCATGTGGCTCAGCTCCAACCAGCTTTAATCACCCTGGGCTTCCCAGTGGAGATATTCCAACATGCGGTGTTGCGCGGTATGTTGGTGGGTCAGCGGTTGGGCCATGGGAGACCACTGTGAATCCCTGGCACTTGGGGTTGATTGGCTTGGGGGTTTTGAATGTGTTGCTGCTTGCAACGCATTGGTGGGGCGTGGGCAACCCTGGGGAGCGCATGCAGGAGCCAGGCTTGCGTGCTGAGTGGGTCAAGCTAGAGAAACCCTGGGTGCAGGACCAGGCCAATGAGGCATCTGTTGCTCCTGCCCAGGCGCCGCAGCCGAAAATTGATCTCAAAGCCGGGCAGGCTCAGTTGGAGGAGGCGATTGAAAGTGCCAGCAACGGGGTGTTTAACAATCAGCCGCTCGGTCCAGAATGCCGCCTGTGGGGACCTTTTTTACAAAGTGATTATGTGCGCATCGAGGAAGCGCTGCGTGGTTGGCCGGGGCAGGTGAGTCGAATGGAGCGTCAGGTCCCTGTGGGTTATGTGGTGTATTTGCCCAAATCGGTGGTCGATGCAGGCCAAAGCATGGGCCAACTTGCTGGCAAAGGCATCACAGATTCGTTTTACATGAATACCCCCGGCCCCATGCAAGGCACCATCTCTTTGGGTTTGTTTCGTGATCGGCAACGTGCTTCTCAACACCAGGCGGAGTTGCGGGCCAAAGGTGTGCTTGGCGTTGAAATCCGTGAGCGTCTTGGGCCCACGCGTGTTTTCTTTGAGCTGCGCGGATCTCCGGCGCAAATGGTCGAATTGCAGCAAATTTATGCGCTCAATCCCAAGGCCGAGCTAGGCGCCTGCCCACAGGCGCAGTAGAACCGAACGTCACAGCCGCCCACTTTGATCGTGGTGCACAAAAACGCGGTTTAAATCTGTTCCTTCCAGGTCCACACCCTTGGACCAAGCCAACACTTTAAAGTTGAGCCCCATGTCGGTCTCACTGAGCAGTGTGTTGATGGCCTGCCGTGTTCTGGCGCCCTGCACAGGTTCGCACCAGGTCGGTAGCCTTGCGGCCCGCTCAAGAATGCCATGCCCCATCAAAAACTCGGCCTGGGTGGTGTAACCCTCCAGTTGTCCTCCGGCTTGTGACAAGGCGTTGTACATCGCTGTGAAGTCCACATGCGCTGTCAAATCCTGCTCACCGATGTGCTTTAGAAAATCATCATGGGCGACGTGTTTTAGGGTGGCCCGCAGTGTACCCTGGGTGCGGTGGGGAGCGTAATACAAGGCGGCCTCGTGGCCATAATCTACCATCAGTGCAAGGCCATGCAGGCGTTCAGTCAATGTCCGCATCAAGCCTTCTGCTTGTTCCGCCCACTCCGAGGTGTAACCCTCAGGCCAAGGGCCATGGACTTGTTGTAGCGTGTTTGCCCGGGCAGTGAGCGTTGCATCGGCGGGGAGCCATCGCCAAGTTAGTTGATTGTTCTGGGTCTGCACCCAGGCCTCTAGCACGCCTTGGCTGGTCCATTTAAAACGTCGAACCGGGGTCGCGTCCAGCACCTCGTTGCCGATTACAATTCCCTCCAGGGTGTCTGGCAGGGCACTTAGCCAGCGTACCTTGTTCATCATTTCGGTGGGCAATTGCTTGGCCAGCCGCTCGCGCTGCGCCAGTTGCAGGCCGCCGCTTACTTCCACAATGCAGTATTGCTCAATGGCATGGCCCACCACACTCAATACATCGCAGGCCAGTTGCCCGGAGCCCGCACCAAACTCGGTGATGACCCCACGGCAACGGGGCAGTACGCCGGCAATCGCCTGCCCCAGGGTTTGGCCAAACAGGGGCCCAAGCTCTGGTGCCGTGATGAAATCCCCGGTCTGCCCAAAAATGTGCTGCCCGCCTGCGTAATAGCCAAGGTTGGGGTGATACAGCGCAAAGTGCATGAATTCATCAAAGCGCACTGGCGCCGCAAAATTGGACAGCATGGTGGTGGTGTGGTTTACAATAACGGGTTGTTCTTTTAAAAATCAAAGCGTTGTTGCGCTTTGTCATTCTCGCTTAGGCATTTTAACCCATGGCAGGCACTCAACCCTCATTTGCATTGGTCACCGGCGGCGCCAAACGGCTTGGCCGCGCAATTGCCTTGGAGTTGGCGCGTGCGGGGTGGTCGATTGTTTTGCATTGCCGCCATTCGGTGGAGCAAGCAGAGCTAACCGCCACCGAAATCCGTGCGCTGGGCGTTGTCTGTGTGGTGCATCAAGCCGACCTGGAAGACCCCGCCCAGGTGGATGCCCTGTTCGATGCAGCCGAGGCTGCGGGCGCAGTGCGCTGTGTGGTCAACAACGCCTCCATGTTTGAGTTTGACGCTGGGCACACTTTTTCCCATGCGCTGTTTGCCCGGCACATGGCCAGCAACCTGGCCGCACCCATCTTGCTCACACGCCGATTGCACCAGCATGTGCCCCAAGGGCAGCAGGGGGTGGTGATTAATTTGCTGGATCAAAAACTGCGCAACCTCAATCCCGATTTTTTAAGTTACACCCTCAGCAAAGCCGGGCTGGAAACCGCCACCACCATGCTTGCTATGGAGCTGGCACCTCGCTTGCGTGTGGTTGGGGTGGCCCCGGGGCTCACGCTCATCTCCCATTTGCAAACACAAGCGGAGTTTGAGCAAACCCACCGCATTTCGCCACTCAACAAGTCCAGTGAGCCCCAAGACATCGCCCAGGCAGTGTTGTTTGCTGTCCAGAGCAAGGCGATCACGGGCACAACCCTCGTGGTCGATGGTGGGCAACATCTCATGCCCATGGCCCGCGATTTCAGCATGATGAAGCCATGACAGACTGGTTCTTTGATCCCCGCCTGGCCGATTGCCGCCGCATTTTTATCCGCGACTTCGATGTGTCGGCTGCCATTGGTGTCTTTCCCCAAGAACTTGGGCGTACTCAGGCTGTGCGCATCAACATCGACTTCTGGGTGAAGTGCGCCGCCACACCCTCTGACCGGGATTCTCTGGCCGATGTGGTGGATTACGATTTTGTCCGCCCTGGCATTCACCGCCTGATCCAGGCGGGCCACATCGGTCTGCTCGAAACCCTTGTAGACAAAACACTGGACCTGGTGCTGGAGCATCCCAAGGTGGTGGCCGCCCGTGTGCGTGCCGAAAAATCCGAGGTGTATCCCGATTGTGAGTCTGCCGGGGTTGAGGTGTTTCGCTTCAAACCTGCGCAGTGAAGTTATTTTGAAGAACGTTGAGTGCCGCCATGACGCAGTTTGCTGAACAACCCATCACGCTTTTCCCGACCCGCGCCGAACAAAAAGAGGCGTACGAGTCTCACATGCTCGAAAAGCGCCTGACCAAACAGGTGGGGCAAGCCATCGCCGATTTCAACATGATTGAAGATGGCGACAAAGTGATGGTGTGCGTGAGCGGCGGCAAAGACAGTTATGGTTTGCTCAAGGTGCTCATGCTCATGCGCGAGCGTGCACCCATTCACTTCGAC
>DASUEF010000242.1:0-1034 GCA_036275215.1 Limnobacter sp.
AAACGTACGGTGCAGCGCAGTTGGGAATGCATACCACTTGCTCCTGCAGTCGCAAGACACTGTAACCCGATGCCCGGCGTGCTGGGCATCAAGATGCGGTGTCGCATCGACAACCTTTTGGAGATCACTCATGGAAATCACACTATCCCCGCAAGTAGTAGGACGCCGTGTCAACGCTCTGGCTTTTGCCAAAAACGAAGCAGACATCGCCAAAGCGAAATACGACGAACTGAAAGCCCAGTTCATCGCTGACTTCGGTGACGGCGTGTTCAAGTCGGCCACTGCTCTGGTGACCATCAAACCTGCCAGCCGCCCAGTGCTGGACCAGACCGCTGCCAAGGGTTTTCTAACCGCTGGCCAGCTGGCCCAGTGCATCACGACCAGCTACTACACTGATGTTCGCATCAAGTACCTGTAAACCTGCCGGGGGCTGCGGCCCCCACGGAGACCGACATGGAAAAAACACAAGAACTCAGCACCTTTCGTTGCTGCGAAATAATTGAAGGGTTTGACGGTGAAGATCACACCCAAGAAGAGATCGTTGAAGCTTTTCAAACTTTGATCAACACAGGCGTTGTTTGGAGTCTTCAAGGTTGGTACGGGCGTTCAGCCTTACAGCTCATTGAAGCCGGTCTTTGCACCCGCCCTTAAGCGTTCAACGTACTGCCCGGCGTGCCGGGTAGTGCGATGCAGCGTTTGCATCACAAACCTCGGCGCTTCCATACGCCCTACAACTGGAGAATTGACATGACTCAAAACCTTCGTGGCTTTGCCCCTTTCCGCACCGGCAGCAACACAATCCTGACACCCTCCGACGTGTACCGCCGTGCACCGTCTGTGTTTGCTGACTCAGCACACAGCTCGCGCAGTGAACGTTTCGTGCCTGTGTCTACGGCCAACGTGCTCGACGCCCTGCTCGGTGAGGGCTACGTGGTCACCGATGCGCAACAGTCCCGCTGCCGGGATGCAGACCGCCGCGAGTTCACCAAGCACCTTGTTCGCCTGCGTCACCGTGACCAAGTCAGCAACCCCAC
>DASUEF010000243.1:0-1139 GCA_036275215.1 Limnobacter sp.
CGCGTACAAGCCCATGGCCGGCAACTTTGAAACCTCGGCCGCCTTTAAAGCCGCATGCGACCTGGTGTTTAAAGGCAAGGAACAACCTGCGGGTTACACCGAGCCACTGCTGCACGCATGGCGCTTGAAGGTGAAAGCCGCTTAAGTTGTTCAGCGGTTGAAAGTAAAAAAAGCCAGACGCTGCAAGGTGCCTGGCTTTTTTGTTGGGTGCTTGTTGCCGGGAGAGATGGTGGCTACTTGGTGAGCAAAATCTCTTCAATGCCTTGTTGGGTAATCTTCAAGCCCACGCGATAAGTCTGTTTTGAAAGCGCTGGGTTGGCGCGTGTGGCAACACGATTGTATTGGCGAAATGTAAGCACCAGCTCGGCTTGGTCGGGTGTGCTTTTGTCACCTTTCGTCTCAATCCACTTTGCCTTCACAAACTCGCCGGTTGCATCAAGGGCATGCACCTGTACCTCGGGTATTTCATCAAAAGTTGCCATAGTGATGAGGTGCTGGTTTTTACAAGCGGCCCCTGTTTCAAGGCCGCAGGACTCTTGATGAGCGGGGGTTGCAAATAGCCTCAACATGAGGCCCTTTTGACTGCCAGCGCTGTATTGATTGAGCTCAATCAGCTGACCATGGGCAAGATTGCGCATCAGAGCTTGCTCATCTGGTGCAGCGGCCCAGCTGGCGTTGGCAAATATGGCGAGGCTGAACTGAATGAAGGTGATGGTGATTTGCTTGGGGGTAACCGCCAATCTGGTGCCTTTTTAATTGAACCAAAAAGCTCACCCTAAATGCATGCGTGGGCAGGTTACAAATGACTCATTGATTGCAACCACATGTGATTAAACCCTAGGGCAGCACTAAACCGTGCCGGCCAGACTTGCGGGTCAAATTAAATATTATGCAGACTCCAACTGCTTGAGAGTTTGGCCACTGGCATTTTTCCAGGCTGTACGGCCATTTGCCGTGCCTCCATGAATCACAGCAGCCGCTGCGCTGGGACTTGAAAACAAGAGCAGGCAGCAGCTGCTCAACTTTCTCCAAAAAAATCTCCATGTCAGCGCGATCTGACTCTGGAAGCTTGGAGGAGCTTGCCTGCGAGTTCGTTAAGCTTGCACGACCTGCGCTTTTTGCCAACTCAATGAGCCGGC
>DASUEF010000244.1:0-4121 GCA_036275215.1 Limnobacter sp.
GTGGTACCGCGAGACTGGCTCCGGCATGGGGGCCACATTGAACACCGGTGTGGGCATGGGGGCCTATGTGTTGGCCGATCGCGCCAGCTGGATTGCATTTGGCAACAAAGGCAACTTCAAGATAGCGGTGGAAGGTGACCCTAGCTTGTTCAATCAATACGGGGTGATCGCAGTGAACCCAGCCAAGTGCCCCAATGTGAAAAGCGAGTTGGGCCATGCATTCGTGAACTGGTTGGTGTCTGCAAAAGGGCAAGCCACGATTGCCGGGTTTCAGCAGAATGGGCAATCCCTGTTTTTTCCGAATGCTGGCAAATGAGGCGTCTCAATAAGCCTTAAGAATTCCACACCACGGTGCCCATTGCCGTGGTGTTGTAGCCTTCAAATTGTTGTGCCTTTTTCTTGAATTCGCTGCTGTTGGTGAACTGAATAAGTGTTTGAAAAGGTGGCTCAAACCACGCTTTGCGGCACACCAACAAATCAAAATTTTCCTGCTGTGTGGGCACAAAGCCAAGGCCAAATTGCAAGGCCAAGGCTTGCAAACCTGGCGCCGCATCGGCTTTTCCGCTGGCCACCGCAGCAATGGTGTCGTTTTCGGTTCGGCAGGTTTCGGAAATATTCAGCGCTGCCAAATCAAGGCCGTGCGTGTGTAGCAGGTGCTCAAACAAAATCATGCCGCCTGCACCAGCCTGGCGTGTGGCAATTTTCAATGCAGGCAAATCAGCCACGCCACTAATTTTCTTTGGATTGCCTTGCGGCACAATCAGGCCCTGTTGACGCTTGGCCCAATGCACCAACACCACATTGCCCGTCGCGAATCGCGCCTGCACGGCATGTGTATTCCAGGCCTGGGTGTTGCCGGTGGTGTTGACACCAAGTATGTGCAAGCCAGTGGCCACCGCACCTTTGTTCTCAAACACGTCAAGCCCACTTAGGCTGCCATCAAACTGCATGGCCAAACCACAACCCGATTCACGAATGGCCCATTCCAGAAGCGGGTCGTGGCTGCCAGCCAGCACATTCAATCGTGCATTGTTTTTGGGGGGCGACATCAATTCGCCCGTGCGTATCCAATGCATCAATTCGGCTTTGGGAAACAGCAGTTTGCCGGTGGCCTTCACACAGGGAATTTCTTGTGCACTGACCAGGTCGTAGAGCTTGCGCTCTTTGATGCGCAGCAGTTCAGCCACTTCCTTGGTGGTTAAAAATTCGGTAGTGTCTGAACCTGAACTCATGTGGCGCGGGTTTCTTCCAGTTTCGTCAAATCAATTTCATCAGGCTCAAGGCCTGGGCTTGTGCCCATCAAGCGCCGAATATCATCGATCATCAGATACAGGCAAGGCACCAGCAACAGTGTAATGGCTGTGGCGAACAAAATGCCGTAGCCCAGTGAAATGGCCATCGGGATCATGAATTTTGCCTGGCGTGAGGTTTCGAAAATCATGGGCGCCAGGCCGCCAAATGTCGAAATGGTGGTCAACATGATGGGCCGGAAACGCCGCACGCCTGAAGTACAAATGGCCTCGTATGGCGTCATGCCTTCGCGCACTTTTTCGTTGGCGTGGTCTACCATCACTAGCGAATCATTCACCACCACGCCGGCCAGCGCGAGAATACCCATCATGGACACGATGCTGATGCTGTAGCCCATCAGCAAATGGCCCACAATCGCTCCGAAAATTCCGAACGGAATCGCCAACATGACGACAAACGGTTGCAGGTAGCTTTTGAATGGGATTGCCAGAAGCACATAAATGATCAACAAGGCCACCAGAAAACCTTTGCCCAGCCCACCCAGGGCTTCCGAAAAATCTTGCTGGCGGCCCGCAAAGCTGTAGCTCAAGCCTGGGTAGTCAGCCATCAACTTCGGCATGAGGTCTTGCACAGTGGCGTTTTGTACCTGCTGTGCCTGGTTGCGCGGGTTCACGTTGGCTGTCACTGAAATCGTTCGTCGTCCATCCCGGCGAGTGATGTTTGCCACGGCTCGGGTATCGTCAAATTCAACCAATGAGTGCAACGGCACCAGTGTGCCTTGTGGTGTACGAATCAACAGGTCGCGTACATCGGTTTGCGCTGAACGTTCTGTTTCGGGTCGCATGACCAGCACCTTGACTTCGTTGCGGCCACGTTGCTGGCGCAGCGCTTCAGAACCAAAAAATGCGGCGCGAACCTGTCGACCAATGTCGTTTGAACTCAGCCCCAAGCGGCGCGCTTCCTCTTTCAAAGTAAAGCTGAACTGTTCCTTGCCGTTCTGAAAGCCATCATCAATTTCGGACACCATGGGGTAGTTGGCCAGTTCACGCGCCAGTGCCTCGCTGGCTTGCCGCAGGGTATCTACATTGCGGTGGCTAAGCTGCACCGTGAAAGCAGGCCCACTGCCGGGGCCGCCCGAATCCGCTGCGAAGCGAATGGTTTCGACACCGGGAATATTGCCAACGTCGAGACGCCATTGGTCGGTGAATTCTGCAGTGGGCACTGGGCGTACGCCCGGCGGCGTGAGGTAAGTTCGAACGGTGATGTTGTTTTCATTCACACTGGCATAAATGCCGGTGCTCTGTTGTTCGCCACCCGTGGCCTCCACGGTTTTCAAAGCGCTGGCGACAATTCGATCGCGCACCAGGTTCACTTGTTCATTGGTGCTGCCCAGCGGCAATTGCGCCCGCACTTCAGACTGATCCGCTTCCACTTGTGGAAACAGTTCGAAGCCCATTCGGCCACTGACCGGCCAACTGATCACCAGCACCATCAGGGCAATGCCAACGCCCATGGACAGGTATCGGTATTCCACACATTTCTGGACGATCGGGGTGTAGCGGCGTTCAATAAACTGGCTGAATCCCTTGGAGAACTTTTGTTGCCAGTTGTGGAATTTTCCCTTGCTTTCTTTGCTGTGCGCCAAGTGGGCTGGCAAGATGAAAATTGCCTCCATCAGCGACACCACAAACACCGTACACACCACCAGTGGAATGACACCCCAAATTTTCCCGAGAAAGCCCGGTACAAAAAGCAACGGTGCGAATGCTGCGATGTTGGTCAGAATGCTGAAAGTCACCGGCACGGCCACATCGCGCGCACCCTGAATGGATGCATCCAGCATGCTCATGCCTTGTTGTCGGTATTCATAAATGTTCTCGCCGGCAACAATTGCATCGTCCACCACGATACCCAGTGCAATGATGAAAGCGAACATGGAAATCATGTTGAAAGTGACCCCGAACAGCGGCAGGAACAACATGGCACCCAGAAAGGCAATTGGAATGCCCAAGCTGATCCAGAAGGCCAGCTTCCAGTCCAGGAAAATGGTCAGCAGCACCATCACGAGTATCAAGCCCATCACCGCGTTCTTGGCTAGCAATTCCTGTCGCTGTTTGTAGGTGTCAGAACGATCACTGACCACCGAAATTTCGATGCCTTCAGGCATCAAGGGGCGAATTCGCTCCAGCGCCTCCTGCGTGGCCTCGGAAATTCCAATCGGGGTTTGATCTCCAATGCGCGATACCGAAATTTCTATCGATGGCTTGCCGTTGAATGTGGCGTATTTGTCGATGTCCTGAAAGCCATCGCGCACTGTGGCAATGTCACCCAGCTTCAAGGGAGTGCCGCTGACGGGCGAGACAATCGGCAGCGCCGCAAATTCATTGGCGAAATCACGCCGCTCAGAAACACGCAGCAATATTTCACCGCTTTGGGTTGAAATACTTCCGCCGGATACTTCAATCACATTGGCCCGAATATTGTCGGCAATGCCCTGCAGCGTTAAGCCATAGGCGTTTAGCCGGGCTTCTGGCACTTCAACGTGAATTTCCTGTTCGCGTGTTTCAGTCAAATCAACTTGTGTGATACCAGGGTTTTGCAGCAAGCCGTCGCGTACTTCTTCAGCCAGATTGCGCAGGGACAATTCATCGGTATCGCCGTGCACCACCAGTGTAACCACCCCACGTTTACGCGCAGTCAGCGACACATTCGGTACTTCGGCATCACCGGGGAAGGTGGTGATTCGATCGACCTCTTGCTTGATCCTGTCGTAAACAGCCTGCGCATCTTCCGATTCATCAATTTCAATGACCACGCTGGCCACGCCCTCATTGGCTGTGGAATTGACTTCCACAATTCCCTCAATGGCA
>DASUEF010000245.1:0-2117 GCA_036275215.1 Limnobacter sp.
GTTGCCCGCCAACGCACCTGTGTTGTTGGCCAAATAATCGGCCAGCTTGTTCAGGCGCACCACCCCCAACCTTTTGCGCAACCACACCACTTTGCGCAAACGGTCTGGCAGGCGGTAGTAAATACACAAGTTGTCGTAATAACCAGAAATCACGCCCGCCGTGAACAGAAACACGCCCGCAATCGCGGCATGGGGGATGGCGGCAGACCACAGGGGGTGAATCTCGTCCAGCATGATCTGCGCTTTGTCTGCGCCTACGGGGGGAACGCCAAACAGCGCCGCCCAGGCCATACCAATGCCCATGGCTGTGATGAATGCAAAGATCACATTGCCCAAAATCGCCACAAATTGTGTGCGCGCCACCTGCACAATGAGCTCGACGATTCGCTCCACCGAGCCCAACTTGCCGTTGGCAGAATCGATGGCGGCGGCGATTCGGGCAGCGGTCATCGCAGGCTGTTTGGTTGCAATGGTGAATTTAAGAATGTGAATCAGCACGAAACCCAAGCCGTAATTCAGACTAAATGCAACCGCTTGCCAAAGGGGTGGCAAATGCAAGGCACCCAACCCCACCTTGATCAGCGCCATAAACCCCACAATCACGCCTGCCCCCATGGCTGCTTTGGCCATCCCCCAGTATTCAGAACGGGTCTCTGTGGCGTATTTTTCGCCTGTCTGGCTGGCGTGCTCGGTGATGCGGAGCGCCAGTTTGTCGGTCATGCTGGTCCACAAATCACCAATCGAGTGCTTGCGATTTTCTTCTCGGGTCAATACGCAGAAAAATCGCACACAACTGGCAGTGCGATCCGCCGTGGGCAGTGCACCCAACAACTGCAGCAAAGTTCGCATGCGGGCAATCGACTGTTCCAAGCGAATCAGTTGCATGCTCAAAGTGACAGACACGCCCTGCAAACGGGCTTGCGCATACGCCTTTTTGATTTGCCCGGTGCACTGGTCCAGCAAAACATCGAGGTGATCCCCAAGGTCTTCCAAGGAGGACTGGCTACCCAGCTTTTCATGCGCCTGAGCAATCAGGCTGCGCAGCTCGAGCAACTGCTCGACAAACGGCGAGGTGTGGCGGTCTGCAATGCCCAGGCAACGCACCACTTCAGAATCAATGCCAGCCGCCGCAATGCGCACCGCCAGCATTTCCATGGCCTCCAACATTTCGTGCTGGATGCGTATCCAAAGTGGCATGGCTGGGTCTTGCCATGCCAAGACCTTGAACAAACGCTTCCAGCTCTCGACACTGATGCGCTCCAGCCACTCGTGATCACTGGACTTGGTAAACATGAGGCTGAGGGACTCTCGCACGGTTTTGTCTTCCACCGTGGCGGGCAAGAGGCGCTGAAAAATCCGGTTCTTGATGGCCTGCCCAAAGGTTTCATTGCCCAAAATGCCCAACTCTGCAAAAGCATAGCGGTAGCGGGATTCTTTGAGGAACTGCTCAAGATAACCTTTGACTTGCAGCCGCAGATCGTCGGAGCGCTCGAGCGATTCCACCACCATGGTGAACCGCCGCTCAATTTCAAAATCTGAACCAGGTGCTCCGTCGCGAAACCATTCCATCAAATGGCACAGGTGTGCAATGTCTGCATCGTGCTGCGGATCGGGCGCCATGCCATTGAGAATGGTGAGTAAGGCACCACGAATACTGTAGTTTGGGTTGCTTGCCATGCTGCCAGGGGGTACACAAGTGAGCTTTAGTGTACTCGATGAAACCCGGCAGGGGTTTGCCGGATTTCTTGGGGATGACCCTGAGTTACTTGATCCAACCGTCTTTCAACGTGGCTGTGCGGTTGAACACCGGGGCGTCGTTGGTGTGGTCTTTCAGGTCGGTCACAAAGTAGCCGTGGCGCTCAAATTGGTACACCGTGCCCACCCAGGCATCTCGCAGGCCGGCCTCCAGGTAGGCCTTCACCTCGGTGAGTGAGTTGGGGTTCAAGCTGTCGAGAAAGTTTTTACCACCGGCGTCCGGATGCTCCTCGGTGAACAAGCGGTCGTAGAGGCGCACAGTGGCAGGCAATGCATCTTCAGCATCCACCCAATGAATGTTGCCTTTGACTTTGTAGTTGTCCGCCCCTGGGGTGCCGGACTTGCTGTCTAAAAACACCTGC
>DASUEF010000246.1:0-1172 GCA_036275215.1 Limnobacter sp.
AATTTCGCCCTGTGCAATACACACCCGTGCTTCGTGCGCACGGAAGTCTTCGGGCTTCAAAAACTGGATTGGGTGAGTGGCCACCACAGGCAACTGCAATTTGGCCGCCAACTGACAACTTAAATTCACCAGGTTCTCGGCCTGAGTGGACCCATCGCGCTGAAGCTCAATGTAATAGCGGCCCTCGAAATAATTCAGGAACTTGCGGGCCGAATCTTCGGCACGGGCCATGTTGCCACCCAGCAAAAACTGGCCGACATCGGAATTAGCAAACCCGGAGACGGCGATCAGGCCATCACAACCTACCTCATCAAACCATTCAAACTTCAGCGTGGCTTTTCCGCGTTTCTGATTGCGCAAGAAGGCACGGCTTAGAAGCTCGCAAAGCTGCAAATAGCCTTTGTGGTTTTGCACCAGCAACAGCACGCGGGCGGGCTGTTCTTCATCTCGATCGCTTTCAATCCATACATCGCAAGCCGCGATTGGTTTAAGACCCGCACCCCGAGCCTTGCCGTAAAACTTGATCAAACCAAACAGGTTGGACAGATCAGAGATGGCCAGCGCGGGCATGCCGCAGCCAGCGGCAGCTTTGACAGCCTCGCCCACGCGTACCATGCCATCCAGCACCGAGAATTCGGTGTGCATGCGCAGATGAACAAACGTGGAAGGCAATGTGGGGGATGAATTTGTCATCCCCCCATTTTATCCGCAAACGGATATTTGATTACAGCCGATTTACGTCTTGGGCCAACTATTAGCCGGCGAGCTTCTTGGCAAACTCAGCCACCCTTGCCCCATACACTTTCGCAGTTTCCAGGTCAGATGCAGGCGGAGTCACGTCTGCCGGGGCATTGTCCGATTGAGTCATCACACCCACCCAAGAACCCACACGGTTCAGTTCATTGACATCGCCAGGTTTCTGGGCACCCGGGGTGGCACTGCCCACCCAGATCATGCCGTGTTGCATGGCGTAGGTTACGAAATACTGAAGCGTGCTCAACTTGTCGCCACTCATGGAAAGCGAATTGGTAAAGCCGCCCGCCACCTTGTTCTTCCAGCCTTGGCTGAACCACACTTTGCTGGATGCATCCGCAAACTTTTTGAAGTCCGCCGAGGCACCGCCCATGTAGGTGGGTGAGCCGAAAATGATGGCATCAGCCTTGGCCAGTACG
>DASUEF010000247.1:0-24286 GCA_036275215.1 Limnobacter sp.
CGCAGGCGACGTGCAACTTCACTGGCTACCCGTCCCAAAACTTTGTTGTCTGCGTCGATCACAAACCAGTCGCGTTGAACCTCATGAGGTTTCGCTGAAAAGGTTTTCATGGTCGTTCCTTAAAAAATGGTATCGAAAACCTGTTTCCTTCTTCTTTCGAGAAGGCTCTCCCAACAGGTAACCCGCGATTTTAGCAAACTTTTCTGGATTCGGTTAAAATTTTCTCGCTTTGCAGATAAAAAAAACCCAAGCACCGGAGTGCTTGGGTTTAATCCACCAAAGGAGGAGGGTGGAGGAGACAATCTTGCACTGCTGACTCAAGCTTGTCGCACACAAATCATGCTCAAACGATTCAATGCAGTGACCACAACTGAAATTCTAGAGATTTTTCTGTTGCGGCGCAAGAGATCTTGATTGTTGTCCGAAAAAAGCAACTTCTTGCTTTTTCGAATAGAAGTTAAAAAATAATATTATTTATCAACAAGTTAAAATCATTGCAATTGACTGAATGGTTATTTGATTGCGGGTGTCGTTAAAATAGAGTGGTTTCTCAGCCACAATCGGAATGCTTATTGTGCATAGCAAAATGATCAAATGCGCATGGTTTTGAATTTACACGAGGGTTTTTATGGACGTTGAAGTGAGCTGGTCAGGGTTGCCTGGCATGAGTTTTGTCGCCACCACAGGGAGTGGTCACATGTTGTGCATGGACGGGGCGCCCGATGGTGGCGGCAACAATCTAGCGCCCCGACCCATGGAGGTGGTTCTGGCAGGAACTGGTGCATGCACCGCCTACGATGTGGTACTTATTCTGAGAAAGAGTGGCCAAGACATTCGCGACTGCCGCGTGAAACTTAGCTCCGAGCGTGCCGAAGAGGCGCCCAAGGTGTTCACAAAGATTAACTTCCACTTTCAAGTGATCGGTCGAGGCCTCAAGCCCAACTTGGTGGACAGAGCAATTAAGTTGTCGCACGAAAAGTACTGCTCAGCCTCCGCCATGCTTGGCAAAACCGCAGAACTTGTTTTCACCCACGAGATTATTGAAGACTAAATCTTTTGTGCCAGGGTGGTCATCACTTTACTCATCGCTGTCATCGCCAGTTTCACTGGCAGTGGCAGCGCTGCGCCACCGTGGTCCAAGGCGGCTTGCCCGTGCTCAATTTCATCCTGTTTCATCTGTTCCAAGATGGCTCGCGAGGGGAGGTCGCCTGCAGGCAGCTTGCTGAGATGGTCATTCAGGTGCTTTTCGACTTGTCGTTCGGTTTCGGCCATAAAGCCCAGGCTCACTTTGTCTCCCAGTTGACCTGCAACATACCCCAACGCAAAGGCCCCCCCATACCACAACGGATTTAGCAAGCTGGGGCGTGCGCCCAAATCGTCGAGTCTTTCCTGGGTCCAGGCCAAGTGGTCTGCTTCCTCAAGCGCTGCATGGTTGAACAGTGCTTTCTTGTCTGGGTCCTTACTCGCCAGGGCTTGGGCTTGGTATAGAGCTTGGGCGCATACTTCGCCCACGTGGTTCACGCGCATCAGGCCAATCACCCTTTGTTTTTCAGTCTCGCTGAGGTCGGTTTGCCCTGACATTTTGCTGGCTGGGTTGCGGCGCTGCGCCACCGGCTTGGCGGCCAAGGTTTTGAGCGCCTTGTCCACTTCGGTGATTAGGGCATCTAGGGCGGGTAGAGTGAATTTTGGAGGCGATGGGAATTTTGGCATTACAGCAAACCAATCCGTTGATTTTTCAAAGCGTGCTTCATTTTAACAAGGAGTCGAAGTAAAATTCGGGCCAACACGCAACGATTCATAACGTCCCCGTGTTGCCCGCGATCCAGCTTCGTTTGTGATCACGCCAGCATGGGGCTTTAGCAGGCACACCATGACCACCAAGAAAAAGCTCTTCATCAAAACCTTTGGCTGCCAGATGAATGAGTACGACTCCGACAAAATGGCCGACGTGCTCGGTGAGTCTGAAGGTTTGGAGCGCACCAGCAACCCGGAAGAGGCGGACGTTATTCTCTTCAACACCTGTTCGGTGCGTGAAAAAGCGCAGGAAAAAGTATTCAGCGATCTGGGCCGCGTTAAACACCTCAAACAGTCCAACCCCAACCTCATCATTGGGGTGGGCGGCTGTGTGGCCAGCCAAGAGGGGCAAGCGATTGTGCAACGGGCGCCGTATGTGGATGTTGTGTTTGGCCCACAAACGCTTCACCGATTGCCCCAGTTGATTGAGCAAAAGCGCCTAACCCAGAAAGCACAGGTGGATATTTCTTTTCCTGAAATTGAAAAGTTTGACAACCTGCCCATTTCCAAGACCAGCGGGGCCAGCGCCTTTGTGTCCATCATGGAGGGGTGCAGCAAATATTGTAGTTTCTGTGTGGTGCCCTACACCCGGGGAGAAGAGATCTCTCGGCCCTTTGACGACGTGCTGACGGAAGTGGCCGACTTGGCAGACCAGGGTGTGAAAGAAATCAATTTGCTGGGGCAAAACGTCAATGCCTACCGAGGCAAGATGGGCGAAGGCGAGGAGTTGGCCGATTTTGCCCTGCTGCTGGAATACGTTCATGAAATTCCCGGCGTTGAGCGGATTCGATTCACCACGTCCCATCCCAAAGAGTTTACCCCCAGGTTAATTCAGGCCTATGCCAAATTGCCCAAGCTGGTGGACCACCTGCACTTGCCGGTACAGGCTGGCTCCGATCGCATTCTGGCTGCCATGAAGCGCGGCTACACCGCGTTGGAGTACAAATCCATCATCCGCAAATTGCGCGAGATTCGCCCCAACTTGTCCATGTCCTCTGATTTTATTGTTGGATTTCCTGGTGAGACGGAGTCGGACTTTGAAAAAACCATGGACCTGATTGAATCGGTGGGTTTTGACACCTCTTTCTCGTTTGTGTACAGCCCACGCCCTGGCACTCCGGCTGCTGATCTGGAGGACACCACCGACCAGGCCACCAAATTGGCCCGTTTGGCTCGCCTGCAAAAAACCATCGAAGAAAACGCGACACGCATCAGTCAATCGATGGTGGGTTCACGGCAGAGGATTCTGGTCGAGGGGCCTTCCAAGAAGAATCCGGAGGAATTGCAGGGCCGAACTGAAAATAACCGCGTGGTCAATTTTGCAGGCCATCCGCGCATGGTGGGTCAGCTTGTGGAACTGGATATCGTAGAAGCCTTTCCGCACTCCCTGCGTGGCCGCGTGCCGCTCCAGGGCTGATTGTTTGTCACAGATTTCGGTTATTCTTGGAGGGTTATCGTTGTGAAGAGGATACTCCTCACCCATGTCTGACCCCAGCCCGTCGCAGGCTTCCACCAAACGGGAGAGAGGCCTGCTAGAGCGTCTGTCCTCGCTGCTATTGCGAGAACCTGAAGACCGAGAACAATTGTTGGAAGTACTCCAGCAAGCCCATGAGCGAAACCTGCTTGACGCAGATGCCCTGTCGATGATTGAGGGGGTGATGCAGGTGGGTGAACTGGCCGCCAGGGACATCATGATTCCCCGTGCGCAAATGGATTTGATCAACGTGTCCGATCCCTTGGCAAACATCCTTGCTTTTGCGGTTGAAAAGGCGCACTCGCGTTTCCCAGTGTACGAGGGCGAGCGGGACAACATCATCGGTGTGCTCCTGGCGAAAGATCTGCTTCAGTTGCAGTCGCGCAGCGACATCACCCTGCAGGGCATGCTTCGACCCGCGGTGTTTATTCCCGAGACCAAACGTCTCAACGTGCTTTTGCGGGATTTTAGGTTGAATCGCAATCACATTGCGTTGGTGGTCGATGAATTCGGCGGGGTTGCCGGGCTGGTCACCATTGAGGACGTGTTAGAGCAAATCGTCGGGGATATTGAAGACGAATATGACTTTGATGAACACGCCGATCACATCGTGAGCCTGGAGGGGCAGGATGCGGGCTTGTATCGCGTCAAAGCTGTCACTGAGCTGGAGCAATTCAATGAAGCCTTCGGCACGTCCTACTCCAATGGTCACTCCGAGACCATTGGTGGCTTGTTGTCTGATCACCTTGGACGGGTGCCCAGGCGCGGAGAGTCCATATTGCTGGCCCCCATGCGCTTTGATGTGATTCGAGCCGATGCCCGAAAAATTCATGTCCTCAGGGTGCGCCGGCTAAACGAAGCGGAGTTGGCAGCTTTGCAAGACAAGGACGATGGCCCCAGCACGGCCGCCCCATGATGCGTATCTTCCTTATTGGCTGTGTGTTGGGAGCACCGTGGCTGCTTGCTTTTGCTCCTCAGTCCTGGTGGTGGTTGGGTCTGACCCTTTGTTGTGTGTTGGGGATGTGGGTTTTGCAAATGGCCCGCACTCAAAAAAACTGGCGCAACGCATGGTTTGCAGGATGGGGTTTTGCTTGGGCTGCATTCTCGGTGGGCGTGGCTTGGCTTTATATTAGCTTGCACACATACGGTGGATTACCAGCGTGGCTTGCTGTGCTCTCGGTGGCATTGTTTGCGCTGTATCTGGGTCTGTTTGCGGCTCTGGCATGCGTTGTATTTCATCGCTATGCAGGCCACGACCATGGCCCTGCAGCTCTTGTCTACAACGCGTTGTTGTGGGCAGGGCTTTGGACATTTTTTGAATGGTTGCGTGGCACCTTCCTGTCCGGTTTTGCGTGGTTAAGCCTGGGTGATGCATTGGTGGACTCGCCCGCCGCTCCACTGTTGGCCTGGTTTGGCAACCACGGCACCTTGTTCGTGGTGATGGTGCCTTTGTTCATGCTGATTCAGCTTTGCGTACAACCGGTGCGACTTGGATTCATGCGCGTGGGTGTTGTGGTTGGTACGGCTGGCGCCTGGCTGCTCTCCATGTATGCTGTTTCTCAGCTCCCCATCGCCACGCAAAGCTTGGCACCCATGGCGGTGGCTGGTGTGCAAACCAATGTGGACCAAAGCATCAAGTTTGACCCCGACCTCATTGTGGGCAATATGCAAAAGGCTTTTACATTGGGCGACATGGCGCGTGAACGCTTGCCGCAAGGCGGGCTCCTGCTTTTTCCTGAGACAGTCAACCCCTTGGTGTGGACCGACACCCCAGAAGACTGGCAGCGCAGGTTTCGAGACTTCGCCCGACCAGATGATCTGCGCGTGGTCATGGGTTCAGCCATCCAAGAGGGTCGTCACTATTACAACTCCATCGTGATGTTTGATGGAACAGAGGAGGGGGCTGCCCTGACGGTGCCGCAGAATCGCCACGACAAACGTCATCTTGTGCCTTTTGGGGAATTCATCCCTTTCGGGTTTTCCTGGTTTGTCGCCATGCTCAACATGCCCATGGGCGAATTCACGCCGGGCAGCGGGCCACTGCAACCTTTGTCGGTGTTTGGCAACCAATTGGCTTCCACCGTATGTTACGAAGACATTTTCAGTGGTGAGTTTGCTGGCCTCCTTGCGCGATCCACCGCCGAGCCGACTGTGCTCATCAACCTGAGCAATTTGGCCTGGTTTGGCCAGTCGTGGGCGCTGGATCAACATGCGCAAATGGGGCGAACCCGTTCGGCCGAACACCACAAGCCTGGCTTGCGCGCAACCAACACCGGTATTTCCGGTTTAA
Organism: Limnobacter sp.; assembly: GCA_036275215.1. Taxonomy (GTDB): domain Bacteria; phylum Pseudomonadota; class Gammaproteobacteria; order Burkholderiales; family Burkholderiaceae_B; genus Limnobacter. The sequence continues at coordinate 5,559 of DASUEF010000247.1, forward strand.
TTGACCACCGGGGTCAATGGGTGTTGCGTGCTCCCCAGGGCGAGGCAGCCGTGTGGGAGGCACAGTTGCATGGGCGTTTGGGCAAAACCCCCTTTGCGCGTTGGGGCAGCACGGTGTGGTTTGCCATTTGGGGAGCAATCCTTCTACTGCTTGGCGTGCGAGAAGCGCGCCGCAGGGCTTACAATAGAGCCCATTGATTTTAAATAAAGACGCAACACACCATGTCAATCAGCCCGATCACAGAAATTGTCGAGGAAATGCGCGCCGGGCGCATGGTCATTCTGGTCGACGAAGAAGACCGCGAAAACGAGGGTGACCTGGTGCTCGCCGCCGACTTTGTGACACCCGAAGCCATTAATTTCATGGCCAAGTTTGGTCGGGGGCTCATTTGCCTCACGCTGACCGAAGCGCGTTGCCGCGAACTTGGATTGCGCCCCATGGTGCAAGCCAATGGATCCTCTCATGGCACCAACTTCACCGTGTCAATCGAAGCGGCGGAGGGGGTGTCCACGGGCATATCCGCAGCCGACCGGGCGCACACAATTCGCGTGGCAGTCAACCGCAATTCCAAACCCGAAGATCTCGTCCAGCCTGGACACATCTTCCCCCTAAGTGCAGTCAATGGCGGCGTTCTCATGCGTGCCGGACACACCGAGGCGGGTTGTGATCTGGCTGCCATGGCTGGTCTAACACCAGCATCCGTGATTTGCGAGATCATGAAAGACGATGGCACCATGGCGCGCTTGCCAGACCTGGTGGAGTTTGCGCAAACCCATGGTTTGAAAATCGGCACCATTGCGGACCTCATTCAGTACCGCAGCGCCCACGAGTCCCTGGTTGAGCGTGTGCACGAGCGACCTGTTCAAACTGTAGAAGGCGAGTTCAACTGTGTGGCCTATCGCGACAAGCCCACTGGCAGTGCGCATTTGGCCTTGGTGTATGGTCAAATTCACAGCGATGCGGAAGTGCTGGTTCGCGTGCACGAACCGACTTCATTGATCGACTTTTTGGAAGTCAATTTGTCTGAGCACTCTTTCTCCATTCCTGCTGCCATGAAAAAAGTTGTGCAAGCGGGTGCGGGTGTCATTGTGCTCCTCAATTGCGATGTGAGCTCAGATCGCTTATTGGGTCAATTTGCATCCCTGAGTGAAATTCAGCAACGGGGCAGTACCAGCCGCAAGGGCGCCGGGTCTAGCCCTGATTTACGCACCTACGGCGTCGGTGCGCAAATTTTAAGGGATTTGGGTGTCAACAAAATGAAGCTCTTGTCCCGGCCTCGCAAAATGCCCAGCATGGCAGGCTTTGACTTGCAGGTGTCTGGTTACGTCAGTGGTGAAATCAACGGAGAAACAAAATGAGCAACAGCCCGGGCAGTGTGCCTGCCAATTTGAACGGCGATGGCATTCGTGTGGGCGTGGTGCAGGCCCGTTTTAACGAAGACATCACCGATGGTTTGTGGCGCGCCTGTTGCAGCGAGTTGCTGCGCCTGGGCGTACTCAATGAAGATATTTTGCACGTCACCGTACCGGGGGCCATGGAGATTCCGATCACCCTACAACGCTTGGCGCTTTCTGGCGAGTTTGATGCCCTCATCGCGCTGGGCGCAGTTATTAAAGGTGACACCTATCACTTTGAAATTGTGTGTGCCGAGAGTGCCCGTGGTATCTCTAGCATCGCCCTGGCCCACGACGTGCCTGTGGTGAACATGGTACTCACCACTTACACCGAAGACCAGGCGATTGAGCGCATCGAAGACAAAGGCGTGGATGCCGCCCGTTGCGCCGTGGAAATGGGCAACTTGATGATGACGCTGGACGATAACTTGCCCAGCGCCGATGAGGAAGATGAAGATGACTGAGCAAGGCAAACGCGCCGGCCACACCCGAAACGCGCGCCGTCGCTCGAGGGAGTTGGCGTTGCAAGGGTTGTATCAATGGTTTTTGAATCCGGCTGACGTGGGGGAAATCGATGCCCACATCCGTGATGCGCCCGGCTTTGATAAAGCTGACCGTGCGCACTACGAGTCCCTGCTGCATGGCACGGTGCATCACCTTGAAGATCTCATGCATCAAATCCAGCCGTTTGTGGATCGCCCTTGGGGGGAACTGAGTCCCGTCGAAAAAGCGGTTCTGGTGTTGGGTACCCATGAGATGAACACCCATCTTGAAATTCCCTATCGCGTGGTGATCAACGAGGCTGTGGAATTGACCAAAACATTTGGTGGCACTGACGCCTTTAAATTCGTCAACGGCGTTCTGGACAAGGTGGCAGCTCAAGCAAGAGAGGCCGAGATCAAGGCGCAATAAGGCCCATCGGCCGCAGGGGCATTGTGGAGTTTGATCTGATACGCCAGTATTTCGAAGTGCCCTTTGCGAGCCTGGCGGCCCTGCATGGACAATCCCTGCGCAAAGGCATTGGCGATGACTGTGCGCATCTGTGTGTGCCGGAGAATCACACCTTGTACGTCTCCTCGGACTCTTCTGTGGAGGCGGTGCATTTTTTCATAGACGACGCTGCGTCAAACATTGCTGCCAAAGCCCTGATCAGCAATCTGTCGGATCTCGCAGCTTGTGGCGCCCAGCCTTTGGGATTCAGTCTTAACCTCACCTTGCCACCACGCTGTCTGGAACCCAGCTGGCTTGAGGCCTTTTCAAGCGGCTTGCTTCGCATCGCGAGCACCCACGATTGCCCGCTGATCGGCGGCGACACCACGCGCGGCCCCTGCCTCGTTGTGTCCATCACCGTGTATGGCCATGCGCCACAAGCCCACCATGGGTTTCATCGCAGTTTGGCCGAGGAAGGCCAAGATCTGTGGGTGTCGGGCGTGCCAGGTTTGGCGCGTTTGGGCATGTTGTGTGCCTATCGAGCGCGCAACCGCCTTGCTGAATTGTGCCTGCTTCCCGATGAGTACCACAACGCTCGGCAACTGTTGGATGGCGTAAACGAGACCATCCGCGCTGCGGCCTTGGCTGCGTTTGAATCACCCGTGCCACGCTTGGAACTCGGGGTTGCGCTGCGTCCATTCGCTGGTGCTTGCCTAGACCTATCTGACGGTTTGAGCGGTGATTTGAGCCACATTTCAAAGCAGAGTGGGGTGGCATTGCGGCTGCAATCTGAGAGTTTGATTGCCAGTTGGCAAAACGTCCTAGCAGATGGGGGGAGCGTCCATGAAGATCACCTATTGGCGCTTACACTGGCGGGGGGGGATGATTATGAATTGTGTTTCACCGCTGCGCCTGGGCATCGGGTAAGCATTGCGCAGTTGTCGCAAGATTTGTCGCTACCTCTCCATTTGATTGGTTCGGTCCATGAGGGCGCAGGTGTTTTTCTGCACAAAAGCGAGGGACAGGTGTTACCGGTTTATCCGACCTCGTACAATCACTTTGATCGCACACAGGACATTGCGAAACCAATATGAGTTCAGGTCAAACTTCCCATATTCCACGCCCGGGATGGCGTCTTATGCTGTCTCATCCGGCCCATCTGTTGTCGTTTGGCTTGGGGAGCGGTCTGGCTTGGTTCATGCCTGGAACTTTCGGCACACTCATGGGGTGGCTCCTCTTTGTATGGATCAACCCACGTGTGAGCACCGCTCAATGGTGCCTGCTCATCGCGGTGGCATTTTTGGTGGGCATCTGGGCTTGCCGGCACACCGGGCGTACGCTCGGTGTGGTGGACCACGGCAGCATTGTCTGGGATGAAATTGTGTCCATATGGATCGTGTTGTTGGTTGCAGGTGCACACTACAGCACACCAGTTCAGCAGCTTTGGTGTGTCATCGTTTTCCGGTTCTTCGACATGGTCAAACCGCCCCCCATCCGCTGGTTCGACCGACAATTCAAATCGGGGTTTGGGGTCATGTTAGACGATGTCGTGGCTGCATTCTTCACTCTGTTGGCATTGGCCTTTTGGGCCAAGGCTGCAAGTTAACCCCGGCAGGAGAGACCCTTGAGCAAGTCCCAAGATCAGTTGCTACAACAGATTGCGCAAATCTTTAACACCGGCAAAGCCAAATTGGCGGTCGTTGAGTCGTGCACTGGTGGTGGTTTGGGTCAGGCCATCACATCCATGGCCGGTGCCAGTGATTTCTTCGAGGGGGGGCTCATCACATATTCCAACCGTGTCAAGGCAAAGTCCGTTTACGTGCGAGAGTCCACGTTAGAGAACCATGGCGCAGTGAGTGAGGAATGTGTCAAAGAAATGGCCAATGGTGGGCTGGTGGCAATGGGGGTAGATTGTTGCCTCTCAATCTCTGGGGTGGCTGGTCCGGGTGGGGGCTCTCCCGAAAAACCAGTGGGCACGGTGTGGTTTGGTTTGGCAGTGCGTCACAAATCCATCGAAGCCTACCACCGTGTTTTTGAAGGAGATCGAGCCGCAGTGCGGGCCCAGGCGGTACAAACCGGGTTAGAAATACTCGCCAGTGTGTCACTCAAAAAGGCTGTATAGAAAAACAGTAAATAGTATGCAATAATTGCGAATCGCAACCCAAATTCACGAAGGCTAAGCATGGAAGACTTAAGAACCAAAAACCAATCCGCTGAAAAAGTGAAGGCCCTCGCTGCTGCTTTGAGTCAAATCGAAAAGCAGTTTGGCAAAGGCAGCATCATGCGTTTTGGCGAGAATGAGATCGAAAGCGACATCCAGGTGGTGTCCACAGGTTCTTTGGGTCTTGATGTGGCACTGGGTATTGGTGGCCTTCCGCGTGGTCGTGTGGTCGAGATCTATGGCCCAGAATCCTCCGGCAAAACAACGCTGACCCTTCAAGTGATTGCTGAGATGCAAAAGCTCGGCGGTACCTGTGCTTTTATCGATGCGGAACATGCGCTGGATGTTCAATACGCGCAAAAATTGGGTGTCAATTTGCAAGATTTGTTGATTTCCCAGCCCGATACAGGCGAGCAAGCTCTAGAAATCGTCGATGCATTGGTGCGCTCCGGCTCCGTGGATTTGGTCATTGTGGACTCGGTTGCAGCGCTTACCCCCAAGGCGGAAATCGAAGGCGACATGGGGGATTCTCTGCCTGGTTTGCAAGCTCGCCTAATGAGCCAGGCCTTGCGAAAACTCACTGCAAACATCAAGCGCACCAATTGCCTGGTTATTTTTATTAACCAGATCCGCATGAAGATCGGCGTCATGTTTGGAAGTCCAGAGACCACCACAGGCGGTAATGCGCTCAAGTTCTATGCCTCTGTGCGTTTGGATATTCGCCGCATTGGCTCGATCAAAAAAGGCGAAGAAGTGATCGGCAGCGAAACGCGCGTCAAAGTGGTCAAAAACAAGGTTAGTCCACCTTTCAAACAAGCGGAGTTTGACATTCTGTATGGTCAGGGCACTTCCAGAGAAGGCGAGATCATTGACCTTGGCGTGCTGAACGGTTTTGTGGACAAAGCTGGAGCGTGGTACTCGTACAATGGCGAGAAAATCGGCCAAGGCAAAGACAATGCGAGAGATTTTTTGAAGGCCAATCCTGCGATTGCCACTGAAATCGAAAACAAAATCCGCGAAAAGTTGGGAGTTCGCTTGATGGGCGAGGGTGCTTCCAAGGTGAGCGATGAAGTCGAGACCGACTAAATCCGATCCCTTGGATGCTGGCGAAGAGGGGCCAGCCGCCAAACGGCTGCCCTCCGCCAAATCCAAAGCATTGTCGTTTCTCAGTCGCCGCGAGCACAGTCGACTGGAGCTCACCAACAAACTCCTGCAGCGCGGGTACCCTGCCACAGAAGTTGAGGAAGCGGTGGCATGGGCAATAGCACACAAGTTTCAGTCAGATGAGCGGTTTGCCATCAGCCTTCATCGCCGCCGAGCCAGTACCTACGGAGACAGAGCGATCGCTGCTGAATTGAACCAGCACGGACTAGCTCCCACGGTATTCAGTTCTTCAGTCACAGATCAAGCTCACCCCTCCTTGTCATCCTCTGATGAACTTCTTCCCGAAGCAGAGCGAGCGCACGACTGGATAGTTCGTCGTCACGAGCCCAACTTGCGGCAAATTTTTTTGGGGCAGGGTAAACCCGACTCAACAGAGTTGCTCGCTTTGAAAGCCAAGATATTCCGTGCTCTGGCGGCCAGAGGGTTTGAATTTGGCAACATCGACCGAGCCTGGCGTCGGGTGATCTCAGACATCACTCGTGATACATGATATGATGCCACCCGGCTTATGTGTTTCCATAGAAGTGATAGTCTAGTTGTATAACGAAGCGTTATTCGACGACACAAGAAGCAAAGAAAGAGATGGATATGACCCCTCATTGCATGCCCAGCATGCCTCGTCCTTGCCTCGGCGATTTGTCCGAGAACCCGCTTGCGCTGTCACGCAAAAAAAACACTCTCCACGTTCAGACGTTGTCTTTGAATACGCCTAACCTGCGTTTTATCGGCACGCATTAACTTTCCCAGCAAGGAATTTATATGAAGATCCATGAGTATCAAGGCAAGGAAATCCTTAAAAAATACGGTGTGGCAGTGCCCACTGGCTACCCTTGTTTTTCCGTTGAGGAAGCAGTGGTGGCAGCAGAGAAACTCGGCGGCCCGGTTTGGGTCGTCAAGGCACAAATCCATGCTGGTGGGCGGGGCAAGGGTGGGGGCGTCAAGGTGGCCAAGAGCATGGGTGACGTAAAGTCATACGCCAGTCAAATTCTTGGGATGCAGTTGATCACCCATCAAACTGGGCCAGAAGGTCAGAAAGTAAGCCGTCTTTTGGTTGAAGAAGGCGCGGACATTAAAAAGGAATACTACGTGGGCATGGTCGTTGACCGTGTCACACAGCGTGTGTGCGTGATGGCCTCCAGCGAAGGCGGCATGGAAATTGAAGAAGTTGCAGAGCACACCCCTGAATTAATTCATAAGGTGTATGTAGACCCTGCCACTGGCCTCACTGATGCTGAAGCCGATGATTTGTCTGTAAAAATTGGTATTCCTGCTGCGTCCGTCGCAAAGGCCCGAGTGGCTCTGCAAGGTTTGTACAAAGCCTTCTGGGAAACGGATGCCAGCCTGGCAGAGATCAACCCCCTTATCCTGACTGGCAGCGGAGACATCATCGCGCTGGACGCCAAAATGAACTTTGATTCCAATGCGTTGCACCGCCACCCAGAAATTGTGGCGATGCGCGATTTGGCTGAAGAGGATCCTGCAGAGATTGAAGCAAGCAAGTTTGATCTTTCTTACATCAGCCTGGATGGCAATATTGGATGCCTGGTCAATGGTGCGGGCTTGGCGATGGCCACGATGGACACCATCAAACTGTTTGGCGGTGAGCCAGCCAACTTCCTCGATGTGGGCGGTGGTGCCACCACTGAAAAGGTGACCGAGGCTTTCAAAATCATGTTGAAGAATCCCAACCTCAAAGCCATTTTGGTGAATATTTTTGGCGGCATCATGCGCTGCGACGTGATTGCAGATGGTGTGGTTGCAGCATCCAAAGCGGTTGGTTTGAGCGTGCCGTTGGTGGTCCGCATGAAGGGTACCAACGAAGACCTGGGCAAGAAGATTTTGGCCGAGTCTGGTCTGCCTATCATCGCTGCAAACACCATGGGTGAAGCGGCGCAGAAAGTGGTTGCGGCCACCAAAGGCGCCTGAGCATTCTTGCCCACCCAACATGACTGGACACTAAAAAGGATTCGAGCAATGTCAATTTTGATCAATAAAAACACCAAAGTGATTACACAAGGGATCACTGGGAAAACCGGCCAATTCCACACACGCATGTGCCGTGACTATGCAAACGGTAAAAACTGTTTTGTGGCTGGCGTTAACCCCAAAAAAGCGGGTGAAGATTTTGAGGGTGTGCCCATATACGGAACTGTGGCAGATGCCAAAAAACAAACCGGGGCAAATGCCTCTGTGATTTATGTGCCGCCCCCCTTTGCTGCTGCAGCCATTTGGGAAGCCGTTGAAGCCGATCTCGATCTCGTGATTTGTATCACCGAGGGTATCCCTGTGCGCGACATGATGGAAGTGCGCGACCGCATGCGCAAGGAAGGTCGCAAGACGATTTTGGTGGGGCCAAATTGCCCAGGTGTAATTACCCCTGATGAAATCAAAATCGGCATCATGCCCGGTCATATTCACAAAAAAGGGCGCATAGGTGTGGTATCTCGTTCTGGTACGCTCACCTACGAAGCTGTGGGTCAATTGTCCGAGTTGGGTTTGGGACAGTCTACGGCGGTGGGCATTGGTGGCGATCCAGTCAATGGTTTGAAGCACATTGAAGTGATGCGCATGTTCAACGACGACCCCGACACGGATGCTGTCGTGATGATCGGCGAAATTGGTGGCAGCGATGAAGAAGAGGCTGCACTTTGGGTGAAGGACAACATGAAAAAGCCAGTGGTTGGTTTTATTGCTGGTGTAACCGCCCCCCCTGGAAAGCGTATGGGCCATGCAGGTGCGATCATCTCCGGCGGCAAGGGCACGGCGCAAGAAAAACTGGCTATCATGGAAGCATGCGGAATCACAGTCACCAAAGATCCCTCGGTGATGGGGCAATTGCTCAAAAAGGCAATTGGTGCATGATGCAAGCCTAATTCTCATCCGATGCAGTAGCAAAACCCACCATTCACTCTGAATGGTGGGTTTTGTTTTTTTACCCCTTGCGGGGGTACAGCACAAGGGCGACCAGTCCAAGAATGGAAATTCCAGTCCACTCTTGTAAGGAAACCAAACATGAGGATTTCAAAGCGCCTAGCGCGTGTAAAGGTTCAACGCGGCTTCACGTTGATCGAGTTGATGATTGCAATTGCAATTGTAGGCACCCTGGCGGCAATCGCGGTGCCGCAGTTTACAAACTATCTTGTCAAGGCGCGTGTCGCCGAGGCGGTCAATTATGCTCAAGCCTGCAAAACAGGGTACGCCGAATTCTACGCCACCAATTTGACACTTCCCACGTCCAACGACGAAGCGAACTGTGCGTCTGTGACCACCGACAACATAGCAGCGGTTCAGATCACCTCCGGAACCGGAGCGGCAGCAGCGCCTGCCATCCGTATTCAGTTGGTAGCAGCCGCGCCGATGCCAGTTGAACTGCGAAACTTGCGCATTGTTCTGCAGCCTCTGGATCCGAACAACAACATGTTGAACGCTGGCGAACGAATCGAAAACTGGAGGTGTTCGCTCACAAACGACCAGGGCGTGACTGCTCCAAACAACGCACGCGAGTTTATGCCAGCAGTTTGTCGCAATTCGATTGTGACAACCTGATGGGTACTTCGTTTGGTCGACTACGCTTGAGAAAAATCGCTTTTCCCACCGCGTTTTTCTACCAAACGAACACCATTGATTTCCATGCTTTTGTCTATGGCTTTGAGCATGTCGTAAATGGTTAGGAGGCCCACCTGAACACCGGTCAGGGCCTCCATTTCTACGCCTGTTTTGCCAACCGTTTGGGCGGTGCAGGTGCAGTGCACTTCGCAATGTGAGTCATCTATTTCAAAATCAACCGCGAGGCGAGTCAAAGGCAGTGGGTGGCACAAGGGGATTAGGTCAGATGTTTTTTTAGCCCCTTGAATGGCGGCGATTCGAGCAACACCAAGGACATCGCCTTTTTTTGCAGTTCCCGCCTTCAACACCTCATAGGCCTCTTTGCCCAACCGGATGGTGCCTCGGGCCACGGCTTTGCGCTCAGTTTCCTGTTTCGCTCCCACGTCCACCATGTGTGCATTTCCTTGCTGGTCAAAATGTGTCAGACCGCTCATGTGTACCTCTTCATTGATGCGATGGTTTACTCAACTTTATCGGTATTTGTTCTCGCGATTGTGCAAGTTCATTGAACTTGTGCTGCATCGCGCTATCATACCCAGACTATCGGCCAAGTGTTTTGTCCATGCGCAACGCGTTTCGTAAAAGTTGTTCAACCTTGCTGTGCAGTGCTCTCATCTTCAGCACTGTGTCCGGCTCGCATGCACAAAGCAATGGAATTGCCAATTTGCCCAGTTTGGGCGACGCTGGTAGCGCAGAGTTGTCCGTTCAGGACGAACGCAGGCTCGGCGCGTTGATCATGAAAGATTACCGCGCGTTTGGAGCTGTGAATACCGACCCCGAAATCACGGGTTACATCAGTCGCTTGGGTGCCAAAATTGTTCAGGCGGCGTCCGAATCCCCAGCCAATTTCGAGTTTTTCCTGGTTACCGACAAATCCGTGAACGCCTTTGCGATGCCAGGTGGCTACATTGGTGTGCACACGGGGCTGATTGCAACTGCACAAACAGAATCAGAGCTGGCCTCCGTATTGGCTCACGAGGTGGGGCATGTGACTCAGCGCCACATTGCCCGTCGCTTTGGTGAGCAAAAACAATCCAGCCTGGTGGCCACGGCGGCCATGATTGCTGCCTTGTTGGTCGCCGGATCCAACCCCCAGGCTGCTACGGGCATCATGGCCGCGGGCGCAGGCTATTCGATCGATCAGCAATTGGCCTTCTCCCGGGACGCAGAGCGTGAGGCGGATCGAGTGGGATTCATCACTTTGCAGCGTGCTGGTTATGATCCGCAAGGCATGGTGGACTTTTTCGGTCGTCTACAAAATGCATCCAGACTTTACGAGAATAATGCCCCTGCGTATCTGAGAACCCACCCGCTCACCACAGAACGAATTGCAGACATTCGCAACAGGGCGGGTTTGGATGGTGTTGCCAATCGAATCGCAAAGACCAGCGATTTGGAGTTTGAGTTGTATCGCATCAAGTCCCTTGTCTATGGCGAGAAAACCAACCAGCAATTGAACGACCGGTTGCAATCATTCAATCGCATCAATGAACAAGAGGCCATTGCCGATCCGGTTGCGCGTGAGTATGGCAAATCGCTGGTGCTGGAGAGAATGGGGCGCTCCAAAGAAGCGGCGGACGCGGCCGACAAGGCCGTTCGGCTGTTCAAGGAAGCTCAATCCTTGGTCAAAACCACACAGCTACCCTTGCTGCTGGCCAGTCAACAATTGAGAACCGACCTCAATGTCGCCTTGCCACCCTCTTCTGCGCCCATCGCAGAGCGTCCACCCCGTGGGTTGGAAGGTTTGGACGCGCAGGGTAAAGCGTTATACGCACAATTAAATCAGTTCAAAGATCAATACCGAGGCGAAATGTCTGTGCGAATTTTGTATGCAGAGGGCTTGCAGCGTTTGGGCTTGTTTGCTTTGTCCGATGGATTTTTGAGGGAGCAGGCGCAGGTGTATCGCAGCAATGCTCAATTGTTCGAGTTGTTGGCGCAAAGCTCTGCAGCAATGGGTCGTCCAGCAGATCACCACCTGTATCTTGCGCAATCCTATGCACTTCGAGGCGCCTATTTGCCAGCGATTGAGCAAACCGAAATCGCCAAGCGTTTTGCAGCCGATAATTATTATTTGTTGGCCGAGATCGATGCCAAGCAGCGTGAATACAAACGCAAGGCGGACGAAGAACGGGAGTTTGCCCGCCTGGGCAATTGATCAGGCGGGTTGGTCAATCACTGGTGATAGCCAGCGACCAATTTCACTTCATTTTTTGAACCCAGCATCACGGCGCAGCGCTGGTGCAGTTCCTGGGGGTTGATCTCCATAATACGTTGTGCGGCGTCAAAGCTTGCGCCGCCAGCTTGTTCCACCAAAAAGCTCATGGGATTGGCTTCATACATCAGGCGTAGCTTGCCTGGCTTGTTGGGGTCACGCAAATCCTTGGGGTACATAAAAATTCCGCCCCGGGTGAGTACTCGGTGAACATCGGCCACCATGGAGGCGATCCATCGCATGTTGAAATCTTTTCCACGGGTGCCTGTTTTGCCAGCCAGCAGTTCGCTGATGTAGCGCTGCACAGGCGGGTACCAATGCCTCTGGTTCGACATGTTGATCGCAAATTCCTTGGTGTCTGCAGGAATTTCCATGCCATGGGTGGTTTGGATGTATTCCCCGGCTTCACGATCGAGTGTAAACGCAGCAACACCTTGGCCAAAAGTAATCACCAACTGAGTTTGCGGCCCGTACACAACGTAGGCAGCCGCCAGTTGCGCAGTGCCAGGTTGCAAGAAACTCTGATTGCTGACTGCACCCGTGTTTGGGTTGGGCAGCACCGAAAAGATGGTGCCAATTGACACGTTCACATCGATGTTGCTTGAGCCATCCAAGGGGTCAAACAACACCAGAAAGGGCTGATCAGCATGCCCTGCCACTGGGGAGCAGTCATCCAGCTCTTCAGACGCCATGCCTGCCACCACGCCAGTGTCAGCCAAGGCTTCTAGAATCATGTCGTTGGCAATAATGTCGAGTTTCTTTTGGGTTTCACCCTGCACATTCTCGGTGCCTGCGGAACCCAGTACGCCACCCAACGCGCCCTTGTGCACGGCCGCAGAGATTCGTTGGGACACGTCAGCCATGGCTTCAATAAGCGCAATCATGGGCGCGTCTATTCGGCCTGAGCCATGGGTTTGGCTGGCATGTCGCAGGTATTGGGCCAGGGTGGTCATGGGCATTTCCTTTCAGTTTTTAGATGCATGAATTCTAATCAATGCGGGGTGGCATCCAGGGCTTTGCCAATCACTTCGCGCACATCTGGCGACAAATCGTCCACATTAAACACACGTTCCAGTTGTTCCCGGGCTTTCAATTGCAACGCTGGCACTAACTTGGTCCACCGGTCCAGGGCTCGGGCCATCCGTGCAGCCACCTGTGGGTTGATGCGGTTGAGTTCAATCACCAATTCAGCCCACAGTGAATATCCCTGGCCGTCATGAGCATGGAAGCAACTCGGGTTCTGCATGGCAAATGCGCCCAGCAGCGACCGGGCACGATTCGGGTTCTTCAGGGTGAAAGCTGGGTGAGTCAACAACTGTTGCACCAGCGCAACCGTGTCCACCTCGCGATTGCTCGCAGGTATGGTGGCCTGCAGCATGAACCATTTGTCTAGTGCGAGCGGCTCTTTCTTGAAGTGTTCGTAATAGGCTTGCAACTCTGCGCTGTTGGGCGGACCTAGGTGGACCAAGTGACTCAGAGCTGCCATGCGGTCGGTCATGTTGTTGGCTTGTGCATACTGTTGACTCAGCAGCTGAAAATCCTCAGGTTCTCCCAAGGCGCATGTGTAGCTCAATGCGACATTTTTTAGTGCGCGTTGGCTCGCAGCCACCGCGTTGTAAACATACGGTTGATCGGGCGTGTTGCGCGCCTCGTAAATGGTATGCAACGTTGCGCCATGGGTGCATGCCAACAAATCGCGCAAGGTGATGCGTGCCATGTGCATGGCCACTGGGTCGACCAAACCATTAAAAGACTCAAGCAAGGTGCCTTCCCCGGGCAGTTGAAGAGCCAGTGCCAGGAAACCATCCGAAAGTGTTGTGTCTTCGAGCAAATTGCCTACCACTTTGACCGCAGCCCGTACGCTGGCCAAGGATGTGTCCCCGGCGTTTTGGTAGATGTCCAGCACCGCTTGCCCATACACCCGCTGGCATGCATCCCAGCGGTTGAACGGGTCAGTGTCGTTGCCAGCCAAAAAAATGAGGTCCTCTGTGCTGTGTGCGGCCTTCAGAATGACAGGCGCCGAAAAGCCCCGCATCAACGAGGGAATCACAGGGTCGTTCAATCTCTCGAAGACAAAGGTTTGTTCAAGCGTTGTGAAGTCCAGCACATCCCCATGCAGCGCCTGTGGGGCGTTGCTCAGTTGTAAGGGGAGATCTTTGCCGCTGGTTCTGCTGACCAGCCCCAAGCGCACAGGGATGTGAAAGGCTGGTTTTGTGGCCTGGCCAGGTGTGGGTTTGCATTGTTGCTTCAACGTTAATTCAAACCGGTCCCCCGTCTGGGTCCAACGTGCCGTCACCTCCGGTGTGCCTGCTTGGGCATACCAGTGACGAAATTGTTTCAGGTCTCGGCCTGGTTGAACCTCCTGCAGGGCGGCTTCCATGGCGCACACAAAGTCTTCGCAGGTCACTGCTTGCCCATCGTGGCGCTCAAAATAAATCTGCATGCCACGCTGAAAGGTCTGCTCGCCGAGCAGCGTGTGTTGCATGCGGATCACTTCCGCACCCTTTTCGTACACCGTCACGGTGTAGAAGTTGTTGATTTCCTGGTAACTGTCTGGTCGGATGGGGTGGGCCATTGGGCCAGCGTCTTCTGGAAACTGGGCTGCTCGCAACACCTTTACATCATCAATCCGTTTCACAGCCCTGGCCGAGGCCGCTTGCGCATCACCCAGGCCCTCGGCCAACATATCGGCCGAAAACTCTTGGTCTCGAAACACGGTCAGGCCCTCTTTGAGGGAGAGTTGAAACCAATCTCGACAGGTCACTCGGTTACCGGTCCAATTGTGGAAATATTCGTGACCAACCACACTCTCCACATTTTCAAAGTCCACGTCAGTCGCCAACTGCGGATTGGCAAATACAAATTTGGTGTTGAAAATATTCAGGCCTTTGTTCTCCATGGCTCCCATGTTGAAGTCGCCAGTGGCCACAATCATGAAGCGGTCAAGGTCAAGATCCAGGCCAAAACGAGTGCGGTCCCACGTGATGGATTTTTTCAGGCTTTGCATCGCAAAATCTGTTTTGTCCAAGTTGCCAGGTTCTACCCACACCTGCAGCAACGCTTGTTTCCCGTTGCCCTTGGTGATGGTCTCTTCCTGACAAACAAACTGCCCTGCCACCAGTGCAAACAAGTAAGCAGGTTTTGGGAACGGGTCTTCCCAGCGGCTCAGGTGCAGTCCATCTCCCAGTTTTTTTTCTTCCACCAGGTTGCCATTGGACAAACTGATGGGGTGGGTTGTTTCGTTGGCAATCAAGCTGACCGTGAACTGGCTCAATACATCCGGCCTGTCGGGAAAGTAAGTGATCCGTCTGAAACCCTGCGCCTCACATTGGGTAAAAAAATTGCCGTTTGAAACATACAAGCCTTCCAGCCTCGTGTTCTGGTCTGGACAAATGTATACCTCAAGCTCCAGGACACCGCTGGCCCCTGGGCGATGAATGGTGAGCGTGCTGCTTGTTTGTGTGTAATGTGTGGCAGAGAGTGCCTCACCGTTCAAACGCACCGCGGTGAGTTCGAGGTCTTCCCCGTCGAGTTCCAGGGGGAGGTCGTCCGGTTGCCCGACATGCCAGGGCGCAAACTCCAGCCGACTCGCCACTTTGGTCCTGTGGGCGTTGAGTGTGAATGTCAACGTGGTGCGGGTAATGCGGTGGTTTGGCGCCTTGTAGTCCTTTCTGTAAAAGGTGATCGGGGCTTGTGCGTCTCTCATGCCAATATTTCCTTGTGCTGCCGGGGAAAACTTCGTCAAAAGCTCAGTGATCGTGTCCGCAGTCTGGTCCGTGAACGTGATCATGGGCCTGTCCGTGATCGTGGCCATGTGCATGGTCGTGGTCGCAACAGTCGTGGTGTTTAATCTCCGGTGCGACAATCTCGTGCATGGGCGCAGCCAAGGTTGAAAACTTCAAGCCATAGTGTTCAAGCATATGCATGCACTCGTGGCTCGCCACCACTCGTGCACCTGCATCGCTTAACTGCACTGGCCAGAAGTTCAGCCCCGCCACATGCAGAAACTCCTCGTATCCAGTTTGTCCGCGAGCCACTTCAAAAAGCTCCTCAGTGGCGGCCTCCACGATGGCCCACTGATTCGTATTTGACACCAGTTTGTCGCCCACTTCCACGGCGTCATGCACGTGGCAAATAAGGGTGCTGCCATCCGTGGCCTGCACGTCATGCGGCAATTCCTGACGCTGATCAAAGGTCAATGAGATCACTTTGGCATTGCGAAGCAGAACACCTGCCACTTTGTGACTTGCTTTCACTACCTTGTTGTAAACCACCTCATGGTTGTGTCCACAGTGTGAGCCATGTTCATGGTCGTGATCATGGGTGTGGTGGTGGTCATGGTTGTGTGTGTTGCTCATGGCATTGGTCCTATGTAGCGGCTTTCGTGTTCGATGTTAGTCCCGGAAGTTCTCAAAGCCCAAAGGCGTGTCGGTGACCTTTTGCTTGAGCATGGCAATTGCACTTTGTAGGTCGTCTCGCTTAGCACCTTGCACACGCACCGTGTCGCCTTGAATGCTCGCCTGCACCTTCAACTTGCTGTCCTTGACCTCTTTCACAACCTGTTTGGCCAGGTCTTTGTCCAGGCCGTTTTTAACCAACACAGTTTGTTTGAGTTTGTCGCCAGAAATTTTGTCCTTTTTGTCAAAGGTCAGGAAACGAACATCGACGTTGCGCTTGGCAAACTTGCTGCGGATAATCTCCGCAACCTGGTCAAGCTTGAAATCGTCATCGGCATACACGAACAGGGTATTTTCACTCAGCTCAACCCGCGAGTCCGAGCCTTTGAAATCAAAGCGGTTGGTGATTTCTTTGTTGACCTGGTCCACTGCATTGCGCAATTCGATCAGGTCGGGTTTACAGACCACATCAAAAGACGGCATAGTTCAATCCTTCAAGCATAATGCCTCATTGTAATCGCTAGAACCCAGCCCATGTCAGCCCCTGTGTCGGCCCCAGACCCTTTGTCAGTCCCATTGCAAAACCTGCACACCTTCGGCTTGCAGGCCACTGCGCGAGCCCTGCGCCCGCTGGCTTGCCAAGCAGACCTGTTGGCATTCACCAATCAAGCCAAGGCCGGGGAGCCGCTGCTGTTGTTGGGGGAGGGCAGCAACACGGTGTTTGTTCAGGCCAGTTACCCGATGACCGTGTGGGCCATGCGTTGGCTTGGCAAACAGTGGCTGGGTTGCGACGGTACGTACCACAGGTTGCGTGTCAATGCGGGGGAGAACTGGCACAACCTCGTGGAGTGGACACTGCTCAACGGTTGGCCAGGTTTAGAGAACCTTGCGTTGATACCCGGTTCTGTGGGAGCCAGTCCGGTTCAAAACATCGGTGCCTATGGGGTTGAGCTGGACAGTCGCGTCGCCGCGGTCCATGTGTGGGATGTGAGGCGCGCATGCCATGTTGTTTTTTCGAAAGATCACTGCGAATTTGCTTATCGCGACAGTATTTTCAAGCATGTCGATCCCAACAAATACGTAATTACAGCGGTGGACTTTGCTTTGCCGGTTCAATGGCAGGCCGAACTCGGTTATGGGGATGTTGCTCAGCGTGTTCAAGAATTGGGTAGTGTTTCGCCACTGAATGTGATGAAAGCGGTTTGTGACATCCGCAGCACCAAATTGCCTGATCCTCTGGTGCTCGGCAACAGCGGCAGTTTTTTTAAAAATCCCGTTGTGGCTGCCACCACCGCCCAAGCGATGTTGGCGAAGTATCCGAACATGGTGCATTATCCCATGCACGATGGTCAGGTGAAGCTGGCGGCTGGCTGGTTGATCGATCAGACCGGCTTGAAAGGCCACCGAATCGGGCAAGTGGGGGTTTACAGTCGCCAAGCGCTTATTTTGGTGAATCACGGTGGGGGGAAGGCAGAGGATTTGCGGCACCTCATCGATCACATTCGCCAGGCGGTGCAGTCAACATTTGGTGTGTTGTTGGAGCCGGAGCCCAATTTGATTTAGCGGGTTGCGACATAAAAAAACGCCACCTTCAGGTGGCGTTTTTTTGGAATTAACCGCGTTTGATTTTTGCGTTGGCTGCAATTCGCATGCGCAGCGCGTTGAGTTTGATGAACCCACCTGCGTCGGCTTGGTTATAAGCGCCGCCGTCTTCGTCGAAAGTTGCAATGGTTTGGTCAAATAGCGAGTCTGTTTTAGAATCGCGGGCCACCACAATCACGTTGCCCTTGTAGAGCTTCAAACGCACCCAGCCATTCACGGTCTGTTGGGTGTGATCAATCAGGGTTTGCAAAGCCACGCGTTCTGGGCTCCACCAGTAACCGTTGTAAATCAAGCTTGCGTAACGTGGCATCAAGTCGTCTTTCAGGTGGGCCACTTCACGGTCCAAGGTGATGGATTCAATCGCACGGTGGGCCTTCAGCAGGATGGTGCCGCCAGGTGTTTCGTAGCACCCACGGCTCTTCATGCCAACATAACGGTTTTCCACCAGGTCTAGTCGTCCAATGCCGTGCTTTCCGCCGATGCGGTTTAATTCGGTCAGCACCTCAGCCGCGCTCATGCGCTTGCCGTTCAATGCAACAATGTCGCCCCGCTCAAACTCCACATCCAGGTACTCGGCTGCATCTGGGGCAGTCTCTGGGCTCACTGTCCAACGCCACATGGCTTCTTCCGCCTCTGCGCTCGGGTTTTCAAGGTGTCGCCCCTCGAAGCTGATGTGCAGCAGGTTGGCGTCCATGGAGTAGGGCGCGCCACCGTTCTTGTGCTTCATGTCGATTTCAATGCCAGCGTCTTCGGCATACTTCAAGAGCTTTTCGCGGCTTAGCAGGTCCCATTCACGCCAAGGTGCAATAATCTTTACACCAGGCATGAGCGCGTATGCACCGAGTTCAAAGCGCACCTGGTCGTTGCCTTTGCCTGTGGCGCCGTGGGAAATCGCATCGGCTCCGGTCTCGCGGGCAATTTCAATAAGGCGTTTGGCGATCAATGGGCGGGCGATGGAGGTGCCCAAAAGATATTCACCCTCGTAGACCGTGTTGGCCCTGAACATGGGGAACACAAAGTCACGCACAAATTCTTCACGCACGTCGTCAATGTAGATGTTTTCGGGCTTGATGCCAAATTTAAGCGCCTTTTGACGGGCTGGTTCGAGCTCCTCTCCCTGCCCCAGGTCTGCTGTGAAAGTCACAATTTCGCAACCATAATTGTCCTGAAGCCACTTCAGGATCACCGAGGTGTCCAAGCCGCCGGAGTAGGCGAGTACTACTTTTTTTACGTCACTCATGATGCTCAAATCTAAAAAAGGT
>DASUEF010000248.1:0-1066 GCA_036275215.1 Limnobacter sp.
TGGGGTCGCTCACCTTGGGCGTGTTGAAGGTGCTTAAATTCTCGAACAGGCTAATACCAACACTCAAAGTGTTGCCCCGCTCCAAGCCCAAATGCAAATTGACGGAATCTGAAACTCTATACACCACACCATAGTTAAACCGGCTGCTTTGTTCTTGCGGGTTGGCCAAGGGTTCGTTTTGGTAGTTGTTGCCTTCGTACTCCAGCTTAAACACCAAATCATCCCAAGGGGAATGCCATTGCACACCGCCAAACAGGGATGCGCGGCCGCGGAAATAGGTCTCCGCTGCCAACTCACCACCTAGACCAAAGTTTGTAGTGGGGCGGGTATCAAATTTATTGGATACAAAACCGAATGGATTGGAAAAATCCCCCGCGTTGCCCATGTAGCCCCAGCCCAGGCCCAGTGAAGTGTCAAAGTTACCAAACCGCTTGCTGGCCACCAAATACTCGCTCGCAAACAAGGCTGTACCGCCCACATCGTTCAAACCCACCGCAATTTCTGGAATGTAAGCACTCTCTTTCCACAAGCGCAGCTTGGCATCAATGTTTTTGTCCAGATATTTTTGGTCACCACTGAATGCTTCTGGCCCAAATAAGCGGTTGGTAATTTTGGTGTACCTAAACCCACCTTCCAACCAATTAAACGGCTGCAGCATGACGCTGTAACGGCTGTAGGGCTCTACCCGGCTGGCTGTGAAGCTGGCGCTGCCAGCGGGCCGCATGCGTGCTGTGGGCGTTTGCATAAGCCCAACCCAACCCCATGTGCTGCTGCTCACTGGCAAATCCCGCAGTGCTGCTTGCTCTGTAACCTCCGGCGATGCCTGTTTAATTTCAACCTGTTGAGCAGCTTGTGCAGGCATTTTGGCAACACCCTGCGTTGCCAAAAAAGCCGCAAGTTGCTCTGCAATCTCTGGTTTTAGATGGCTGTTGCGGCCTGGGGCAACAAGCCATGCGCCCGGCATGGGCACCACTTGGGCTTGGCGGTTCCAAATGCCAATTTTTAGCTTGTGAACCTGGCCTGTGGGCTGCACCAGCCAAACCACATCCACCGCCTTGCCAAACTG
>DASUEF010000249.1:0-11223 GCA_036275215.1 Limnobacter sp.
GCTCATCAAAGAGAACATGGACATTCAGCTCAAAGAATGCCATGAAGCGCCTTTCTACACCCTGGGCCCATTGACCACCGACATTGCACCCGGCTACGACCACATCACCAGCGGCATTGGGGCTGCGCAAATAGGCTGGTATGGCTGCGCCATGCTGTGTTACGTCACGCCCAAGGAGCACCTGGGTTTGCCCAATAAAAAGGACGTGAAAGACGGCATCATCACCTACAAAATTGCTGCGCATGCCGCAGATTTGGCCAAAGGTCACCCCGGAGCACAGGTGCGGGACAACGCCTTGAGCAAGGCTCGCTTTGAATTCAGGTGGGAAGACCAGTTCAACCTCGGCCTGGATCCCGACACCGCGCGTGAGTTCCACGATGAAACCCTGCCCAAGCAGAGCATGAAAGTGGCCCACTTCTGCTCCATGTGTGGCCCCCACTTCTGTTCCATGAAAATCACACAGGACGTGCGGGAGTACGCTGAAAAACTGGGGATGGATGCACAGGCTGCGCTACAGAAGGGCATGGAGGAGAAATCGATTGAGTTTGTGAAAACGGGTGCGCAGGTTTACCACAAGCTGTGATGGATCTGCCAAAGCCTCGAATGGCAAGCTTCTGTTTTTTATGAAAAATTGACACCGCCTCAAATGCTTTGTAGCATTGGGCGGTGTTTTTTTTTAATAGGAGTGTTCGGGCCTTTCCCGATCCTTTATGGACAGTTCCAGTTGTCGAAGTTGTTCTGACTTCCCCCCCTCGCCCCGCGCGAACATTCAATTGCCCCCCGATTCCTTGTTAGATTCCCTCACGGCCACTGGCGTAAACAGTGCGGCTAGAGGCGCGTCATCGCCCCAAACAAGCCTTTGTGGAGCCGCAACATGGAAGTGCTGATACTGATTGGCCTGATTGTGACCAATGGCCTGTTCGCCATGTCTGAAATTGCATTGGTGACCGCCCGTAAGGCAAGGCTCACCAAGCTCGCCGCCGAGGGTGACTCTGCGGCTGCCGTTGCCCTCAAACTGGGCGAAGATCCCACCAAATTCCTCTCCACCATCCAGATTGGCATCACCTCCATTGGTGTGCTGAGCGGTATTGTGGGTGAAGCAGTGCTTGCCAAACCTCTGGCGATCTGGATGATCAGCCTAGGCATGGACGAAGGAACAGCCAATGTGGCTTCCACGGCACTGGTGGTGGTGGGAGTTACTTATTTCTCCATTGTGGTGGGGGAGTTGGTGCCCAAACGCCTTGGGCAGATCAGCCCAGAGGCCATTGCGCGTTTGGTGGCGCGCCCCATGCAAATACTGGCTATCGCAACGCGCCCATTCGTGCTGTTACTGACGTTCTCAACACGGGGTTTGTTGCGCATCATGGGCGTGAAAGAGAACACCGACAGTGGCGTCACGGAGGAAGAAATTCATGCGATGCTGGACGAGGGGTCCGTGTCGGGTGTGATTGAAAGCAGTGAGCACGCCATGTTGCGCAATGTGTTCCGCTTGGATGACCGGCAACTGGGCTCTTTGATGATCCCGCGTTCGGATGTGCTGTTTTTGGATATTCGGTTGCCTCAGGAGGAAAACCTGAAACGGGTGATCGAATCCGAATACTCTCGTTTCCCAGTGGTGGACGGCAGCCTGGATAAGTTGCTGGGCGTGATCCATGCCAAGCAGGCCTTGGCCTACGCCGCGCAGGGCAAAATGCCAGATTTTTCAACCAATCTACAACCGTGCGTGTTTGTGCCCGAGACCCTGACGGGCATGGAGTTGCTTGACCAATTCCGCGCCAACAGCATGGACATGGCTTTTGTGATCGACGAATACGGCGAGCTTGAGGGCCTGGTCACCCTGCACGATTTGATGGAAGCGCTCACGGGTGAGTTCAAACCTCGCAATGTGGAGGACTCGTGGGCTGTTCAGCGTGAAGACGGTTCGTGGTTGTTGGATGGCGCCATTGCTATTCTGGAGTTGAAAGACACCTTGAACATCAAAACCGTGCCCGAGGAAGAAAAAGGCCGTTACCACACCCTCAGTGGCATGGTCATGCTGTTGACGGGGCGCTTGCCGGCAACAGGCGACAGTGTGGATTGGGATGGTTGGCGTTTTGAGGTGGTCGACATGGACCACAAGCGAATTGACAAAGTGTTGGCTACCAGATTGCCAGACCCCATTGAAGGTGAAGTGATTGGGGACGATGGCTAATCCCAAGATGACTGTGCTTGAAACAAAAACACCGACCTTGGGTCGGTGTTTTTTTATGAGGCAGGCTGGTTGAAACCCATTAACGCAGCATGGGTCTAGAGCCCCACAGTAGTTTTTCCTGCATTTCTCGTGTTGTGTTGACCGATGAGTCCGAGTTCGAGGCTGGATTATTGGCGGGCCCAAACAAGCCTTTTAACTGCCCCACTTCATCTTGACCATTGGCTTGCGCCGCCTTTTGTTCCTCGGCGGTCACAATCTCTCCTGTGTAAGGGTCGATCAGCACATTGTCACCTGAGGGTTTGTTGTTGGCGCTGGGCGGGGGGGTCAACAGAATCGGTTTGCTGGTGGTCACGGAGGCGGCTGGGGCCGACTGGCTGGTGCCCGTGGCAGCTGCACGGGTGCGGGTTTGGGCAGCGGTTGCGTTGTTGCTGCTGTTGCCCAATGAAGAGGTTTTGGCAACCTCCAGGCCTGCGATGGGTAGTTTTGCGCAGTTTTGAGCAGGAAGGTTGTTCATCTCGGTCACCATGTTGAACACCGCCTGCTCAATGACCATGCGCACCGCTTTTTGAATGGGCTCTTGCGTGCGTTCTGCAGAAGCCACGTCCACCAGACCGTCGCTGAACAGGCGGAAATAACCGCCATTCAGTTCGGTGCCGATGATCTGCTTTTGAAGGCTTTGAACATTCACGACTTCCAGCGTTTTGGTATTCACCACGCGCAGGTCGAGTGCCACGTTCATCACAAAATAGCGCGCAGCGGCACCGATAAACCGAATGGATGACTCCACACTTCCGCTGCGGATGTTGTAGTTGACTTCGGTGATTCCCCCCACAATGTGATAGTCCGAGCCGGGCAACGAGCCCGAGAAGATGCGGCGGTGTGCATTGCCGCTTGGATCATCGGTGATCAATTTGTTGTCAGCGTATTTCAGCTCCATGTCTGCGATCGAGGGATCAAAACGCTCCACCATGGGGACACCCGCCTTGGCCAGTGCCGAGATCACCATCAGAGCCGCTCCCTGGGTAATTCGTTTGCCGTTGGTCAAGTCTTCTTTGCCCGAGAAGTCGCTCACCCGCCCAACGGCAAAACGCTTGTTGCCAGTTGCAGCATTGTCCAGCAATGGTCGGATGCATTCCAGCGATTGGCTGTAGCGGGTCTTGTTTTCAACCACACTTGCACCATCCAGTGCGCTCACATATTCAGTTTCCTTGAATGAGGGGAGCGTGGTGCAAGCACTGGAGAGCGCTGCCAAGACGATGGCTGCCAAAGTGCGTTGAGTGGGAAAGTGGAGCATTGAAAATACCTTTGGGAGTTCAATCTATTGTGGGCTCTGCCGGGGTTTTAAAACCCACCGTCAATTGAGGCGCGCTGCGAACCGTTGTTAATTTGAGTGGCATTGATAACAACGGTGTTGTTGTTGCCCTCGGTTTGGACGTTGATAAGGTTGCCGATTGCCGTGGCAGCGAAGCCCCAGCCAGGCGACTCGACTGACATGCGGTTAAAGTTTTCGTCTCGACTGACGCCGGCTGGTGCGTCAATGTCGGTGACGCTGCGCATGCCAAAAGGCGTTTCGAAAGAACTCACGTTGCCCTCGAATGTTTGCGCCAGTGCGGTCGAGCAGGTGAGTGCTATGGCGATCAGCGTTGCAATTTTTTTCATTGAATGTTTGTCCTCATGGTCCTGTGGCTTGTTATTGGCAACACCCGACCCCAATCCCGTGCTTTGTTTAATGCGTGGGTTTTCGATTGGGGTCGGAAAGTTCCTTAGGGACGACGCACACCGACAGAAATGCTGTTGCCGATCGCCGTGGCGTTGGCTGTGAGCTTTGTGGGGTCCCAGCTGTAATTAATGGCCGCAGTAACATCGCCCACGTTACACTGGGCCAGAGACAGTTCTGCCAAGCTTCTGTTTTCCATGTCGATGCCAATGTTGTTGCCCACAGCCACCGCTTCAAGTGCCACTTCGCCAGTCACCGATCTGGAGTTCAATTGCAAATCCACTTTGGCCTCTTTTGCACCGTAGTTGCTTTGAGAAATGTGGCGAACGGGAACGTTCACGACATTGTTGATGTCAACGGAGATGGTGTTGCCAATTGCTGTGGCATTGGCTGAAATGTTGCCGTTATTGCGCATAACCACGTTGTTGAGGTCGACCGTTGCCTTGCCCGCTCCTCGGTTGGTTTGGATGAAAATACCGTTGTGGTTGGGGCTTAATTGATAGCTGGTGTCAAGTTTGACTTCAACGTCGATGTTGATGTCGCAGTTTGGGCCTGAGCAGGTGGCTGAGGCGATGCTGTGCATGGACATGAGTGCTGTAAGCACTGCAGTTGCTTTCAATGTGCGTTTGAACATGTGTGCTTCTCCGGTAGAAGGAATGGGTATGGGCCGTATTGGCCATCGCATCGAATAAATGCCAGTCTTGAGTGGTTGGTGATACTAAAAAGTTCTAGAGTGGGCTCGGTTCTGTAAAAGCGAGGGGACTCTATTGCCGCACAAGGCCATTTGTAGGTTGACCGGAGTAAAATAGTGGTTTTTGAGAAGCCCTGTGGCCGCATCGTGAATACCGTCGAGATTAAGCCCGTTGAATTTGACTTGCCTAACCAGAGCAACCCTTCTGGCAGTTGCAAGCCCTCCCAAGCTTGGGCCCGCGTGCCGCAACAGCCCGATGCAGCAGAAAAAGCTGAGCTGAAGGCAGAAATTAAAGACCTGCTAAAAGCCCGCAATGCGGTGTTGGTTGCGCATTACTATGTGGATGCAGAGTTGCAAGATTTGGCTGAAGAAACGGGCGGTTGCGTGTCCGACTCTCTGGAGATGGCGCGTTTTGGTCGAGAAAGCCAACAAGCCAATTTGGTGGTGGCTGGTGTGCGCTTCATGGGGGAGACCAGTAAAATCCTGAATCCCGAGAAACGCGTGTTCATGCCCGACCTGGATGCCACCTGTTCGCTGGACCTTGGCTGTCCGTCTGATGAGTTCAACGCGTTTTGCAATGCACATCCCGACCGCACGGTGGTGGTGTACGCCAACACCAGCGCTGCGGTGAAGGCGCGGGCAGACTGGATGGTCACATCCAGCATTGCACTGGACATTGTGGGCCACCTGCATGCGCAAGGCAAAAAGCTGATCTGGGCCCCCGACCGGCACCTGGGCAAGTACATTCAGGCCCAAACCGGGGCGGATATGCTGCTGTGGCAGGGCTCCTGCCTGGTGCACGATGAATTCAAGGCCGAAGAGCTTAAGTTGTTGAAAGCGCAGCACCCGCAGGCCATGGTGCTGGTTCACCCCGAGTCGCCCGCCGATGTGGTGGCCTTGGCCGATGTGGTGGGCTCCACCACTCAATTGATCCGAGCCACTCAAACACCGGGTGTGAACACCTTCATTGTGGCCACCGACAATGGCATTTTGCACAAGATGCGCCAGTTGGCGCCTGGCAAAAACTTGATTGAAGCCCCCACCGCAGGCAACGCCGCCACATGCAAGAGCTGCGCACACTGCCCCTGGATGGCGATGAATGGCTTGCGCAACCTGCGCGATGTGTTAAAAACCGGTTTTGACACGGGCGAGGGCGAAGTGCTTGTGGATGCAGATCTGGGCAAGCAGGCTTACCGTTGCATCGACCGCATGCTTGATTTTGCCAAAACCCACGGTATTTCTGGTCCACGAGGACAGGGGCGCCTGGAGGCTGCACACAAAGGCGTGGGGCCCGCATGAAACGCACGGAAATCTTTCGCTCTTTTGGCCCGGCCTTGGAGCTGGCGCTGTTGGACAATGTGCACAGTGCCATTGCCGAGGACCTGGGCAACACAGACTGGACGGGCCTGCTTGTGCCTGCCGGCAAGCGTTGCAAGGCGCAGTTGTTGTGCCGCGATTCTGCCGTGGTGTGCGGTCAGCCTTGGTTTGACGCCGTGTTTGCAGCACTCTGCCCCGATGCCCAAGTGCATTGGCATGTGGCCGAGGGTCAGGCCGTGGAGGCCGGTACGGTGGTGTGTGAAATCCAGGCTGAAGCCCGCCCACTGCTTACTGCGGAGCGTTCAGCCATGAATTACCTGCAACTGCTTAGCGCCGTGGCCACCCGCACGCGTCATTTCGTCAAACTGATTGAGGGCACGCAGGCCCGCATTCTGGACACCCGAAAAACCTTGCCGGGCATGCGTCTGGCGCAAAAATATGCGGTCCGCGTGGGCGGTGGCTTGAATCAGCGTTTGGCCCTTTATGACGGTATTTTGATCAAAGAGAATCACATCGCTGCGGCGGGCGGTGTGGCGCAGGTGTTGGCCAATGCCAAGGCCTTGGGGGCCAGCCACATCCCGGTACAGATAGAGGTGGAAACCCTTGCACAGTTGGAGGAGGCGCTCGACGCAGGTGCCGTGTCGGTGTTGCTGGACAACTTCAGCTTGGAGTTGATGCGCGAAGCGGTGGCCCTCACGGCAGGTCGCGCTTTGCTGGAGGCCAGCGGGGGGGTTAACGAAGACACTGTGCGCGCCATTGCGCAAACCGGCGTGGACCGCATTTCAATCGGCTCACTCACCAAAGACATCCAGGCGGTGGATTATTCCATGCGGGTGATGGATTAAAGCGGGCGGCACCCCCTGTAAGAGGTGCCGGTTGCTTAGCTCCGCCGCCGTGCCCTCTGCAACACGGTGGGGAATGCCTTGGGCAGGGTGTTGGGGTAGTCGGCGCTGAAGTGCAGGCCTCGGCTTTCTTTTCTGCTTAAGGCGCTGGTGACAATCAGGTCGGCCACGTCCACCAGGTTACGCAGTTCAAGCAAATCACGGCTGACGCGGAAGTTGCTGTAAAACTCTAGAATTTCTTCGCGCAGCAGCTGGATGCGGTGTTGAGCCCGTTCCAAGCGCTTGTCTGTGCGCACAATGCCCACGTAGTTCCACATGGTTTGGCGCAATTCTGCCCAGTTGTGAGAAATCACCACCTCTTCGTCGGGGTCGGTGACGCGACTTTCGTCCCAATCTGGCAGCCCCATGGTTTCGCGGTGGGGTTTGCTCAGAATATGGCGCGAAGCGGCCTGCCCCAGCACCACGCACTCCAGCAGGCTATTGCTGGCCAGCCGGTTTGCGCCGTGCAGGCCGGTGTAGGCTGTTTCACCAACGGCATACAATCCCGGGATGTCGGTGCGCGCATGGTGGTCGGTCACCACACCGCCGCAAGTGTAATGTGCCGCAGGCACCACTGGGATGCCTTGCTTGGTGATGTCAATGCCCAGCTCCAAGCAGCGTTTGTAGATGGTCGGGAAATGTTTTTTGAGTTTCTCGGCGGGTTCGTGGCTGATGTCCAGGTAGACGCAATCCAAGCCACGTTTTTTCATTTCAAAGTCGATGGCGCGTGCCACCACATCCCGAGGGGCAAGCTCTGCGCGTTCATCGTGCTCTGGCATGAAGCGTGTGCCATCCGGTAGCTTGAGCAAACCGCCTTCACCACGCACCGCCTCGGTGATCAAAAAGCTTTTGGCGTAAGGGTGATACAGGCAGGTGGGGTGGAACTGGATGAATTCCATGTTGGCAATGCGGCAACCCGCCCGCCAGGCCATGGCAATGCCGTCGCCCGTGGCTGTGTCGGGGTTGGTGGTGTAGTTGTACACCTTGCCCGCACCACCGCAGGCCAGCACCACGTAAGGGCAGCTCAGCGTGAGCACGCGCTGGCTGTTTTCATCCAGCACGTAAGCACCCAGTATTCCAGCCTTTTTCTCATTCAGGCGATCACCGGTGATGAGGTCGATCACCATGTGGTGCTCAAACAGCGCAATATTGGGGTGGTTGCGTGCTTTGGCTTCGAGGGTGGTTTGCACAGCGTCGCCGGTTGCGTCGGCCACGTGCAAAATTCGTCTGCGGCTGTGCCCGCCTTCGCGGGTGAGGTGGAATCCGTTGGGTTCGGTGTTGCTGGGGCCTTCGTCGTCTTCGCGGGAGAATGGCACCCCTTGTTCCACCAGCCAATCAATGGCGCTGGAAGCGTTCTCGAGAATAAACTGCACAGCATCTCGTTCGCACAGGCCGCCTCCTGCCACCAATGTGTCTTGCACATGCTCTTCCACGCTGTCGGCGGGGTCTCGCACGGCGGCAATCCCGCCCTGCGCCCAACGGCTTGCAGAGTCCGACACGGAGCGTTTGCAGATGATGGCCACTTTCAGTTTGTCTGCCAATTGCAAAGCGGTGGTGAGGCCGGCCAAACCACTGCCAATGATGGCGACGTCAAATTGATTCATTTTCAAGGTGCTGCTGTGTATGAATGTTCACAGCGTCATCATATTCCAAGCCCATGCGGCAAGGGTTGAATTACAGCACTTTTTGACTCAAGTCGGCCATGCTGGTCTTGGTTTGTAGCAAGGAGGTGTGGTTGCCAACCAAGTGTTTTAGCCTGAACTCCTCGAACGGCATGGGACGAGACAACCAGAAACCCTGCAGGTAATCTGCCCCCAGTTTGCTGACCAGTTCAAACTCCGCTTCAGTCTCTACACCCTCGGTGGTGACCAGCAGGCCCATGATGTGGCCCATTTCAATCGTTGATTCAAGAATGATTTGGCCGTCTGTGTCCATGTCGGCACCCTGTACAAGGCAGCGGTCAATCTTAAGTTCAGTGACAGGAAAGCGTTTGAGATAGGCCAGGGACGAGTATCCGCTGCCAAAGTCGTCAATCGCGATTTGGAATCCCATCTCTGAAAAACGCGCCAGTATTTCAAGAGCCTGTTCTGGGTCGCGCATGGCCGCACTTTCAGTGATCTCAAGCATGAGGTGTTTGGCTGCCTCTGGATACTGTTTGTGTAAGCGGGCGACAAACCTAACCAGGGTGAGATCCTCCAGGTCCATGGCCGATAAATTGATTGAGAGGCGTATGTTTTGCTGTGCGCACAGCGAGGAGATTCGATAAGCTTCTGCAATCACCAGTCGCGTAATGTCTTTGATCAGCCCAGTTTGTTCCGCAAGCTCAATAAAGCCGCCAGGGGCGATTAATCCTTTGGTGGGGTGATTCCACCTCAGCAACAATTCGGCTTGGTTGATGCTGTTTGTGCGCAGGTTAAGCTTGGGTTGAAAGTAGAAGCAAAATTGTTCCAAAGCAATCGCTTCTCGCAGCTGGGCGATTAATTGCAAGCGGTTTGCGGAGTGTTGTTCAAAGCGGGGTTCAAATTCCAGGTGGGTTTGACGGGTTTTGATGGCCAGCAATCGCGCAATTTCTGCACGGCGCAGTAGACTCTCGGCGCATTCGCTGTGTTCGGGGTAGTGTGCAATGCCTGCATGCCCTTGCACTTCAAGATCGTGTCTTTGGTACCTAAGGCGGCTTCGCAGCAATCGATCAAGGGGGTATTTTGCCAGGCGTATTGTTAAAAGCCGGCGAGGCATGATCACGCAAAAAACAGGTCCTTCCACCCTGGCCAGAACGATGTGATCGCGGCATACTCGCTTGGCCTTTGCAGCAAGGCGTTTTAATACTTGGTCTGCCACGTCGTGCCCAAGTACCTCTTGGATGCTATCCAGGTTGTCGATACTCCAGGTCAGTATTGAGAGCGGTTCTCTAGCTTTTTGTGTTCGGTCCTGCAGTGCCAGCGTGAGATAACTCCGGTTAGGCAATCCGGTTAGGCGATCTGTAAAGGCGGTGAGTCGCGCCTGCTGATCTCGTTCCTGCAGTTTGAGTGCCATCTGGTTGATGGCTCTTACCAGCGTATTGATAGGACCAAATTGCGTTGTCTCAATACGCACATTGAAATCGCCTTGAGAGATCTGTTGCGCACCCTTGGCCAGTTGCTTGAGTGGATCAAGCACCACCCTGCGAATTCTGTAAATGACCCAGTACGCAAGAAGCAATCCCGACAAAGCGAGCCATAACACGCCTTCGGACAGGATTAGGTTGGTCAGTTCAATCAAATTGGGCATGGCTGGGCCTGATGCATAGACTGCGTGTGTCGATTACATCAAAGGCCCGTGGCGTGCGGCATACCGCAAGCGGGTTGGCACTTCAGGGTTTTGTGCGGTAGAGCAGGTCCCAAACGCCGTGGCCAAGCTTCAAGCCACGATTTTCAAATTTGGTGAGTGGGCGGTCATCGGGGCGGGGCGAAAATCCGGAGCCTGCCATGTTGATCCAGTCTGGCGCGGCTTCTAGCACTTCCAGCATATGCTGAGCATAGTTTTCCCAGTCGGTTGCGCAATGCAAAACACCACCAGGCTTCATTTTGGTGGCCAATTTGGCAACGAATTCGGTTTGAATGAGCCTGCGCTTGTGGTGCTTCTTTTTGCGCCATGGGTCCGGGAAGTACAGCAGCACTTTGTCCAGGCAGCCATCGGGGATCATGTCTTGCAGCACTTCTACCACGTCATGAGAAATGATGCGGATGTTCTGTAAGCCCTGCTCTTCAATCTTTTTGAGCAGGGAGCCAACACCTGCGGTGTAAATTTCTACGCCAAGGTAATTCACGTGTGGATGGGCTGCGGCAATTTTTGCTGTGGTCTCCCCCATGCCAAAACCAATTTCAAGCCAGTTGGGTGCTTGCCGCCCCCAATGGTGCTCAAAATCAATCGGTGTGCTCGGTGCATAGGCAATGCCCCATTGCGGCATGCCTTGCTCAACAGCACGCTCTTGCGCGCGCGAAATATGCCCCCGGCGTTTTACAAAGCTTCGAATGTGCTTGTTGCGAAACGGGTTGTCGTCCTCCACGATTGGAGGTGTTGTGGCCGGGGTGGGTTCAGTCATGGTTTGCTGGGAGAAATCACGCCTTCCACGGGGGAAGACGGGCTGGCGGTATAAAACTTTTTCGGCATTCTACCTGCCAAATAGGCTTCGCGGCCTGCCTCGGTGGCCAATCGCATGGCTCGGGCCATTTGCACTGGGTTTTGCGCTTTGGCAATCGCCGTGTTCATCAGCACGCCTGCACAGCCCATTTCCATGGCTATGGCAGCATCGGAGGCTGTGCCCACGCCTGCATCCACAATCACGGGCACCTTGGCTTTTTCAAGAATGAGGTGGATGTTCCAGGGGTTGAGAATGCCCATGCCCGAGCCAATCAGCGAGGCCAGTGGCATGATGGCTTTGCAGCCG
>DASUEF010000250.1:0-3739 GCA_036275215.1 Limnobacter sp.
AAATCTGCAACAATGCTGTTCATGGATACTGCCGCCCTGCTGGTGAATTCAGCTCAAGCTGATATAGATACATATCAAACTTTAAATCTTGTTAACCCGTCGTCACAGGGTAACAAGGTGTAAAGCTTCACCCACCCCCCCGAACGGGGTAACTATCAGGTCAGCTCACTGTGGACTTCACGCATTGTGGATTCCTCATGCAGCATTTGGGCATTGGCCCCGCGCTTGCGCAGGGCATCAAAACGACGGCTTGCAACAAACTCAGGCCGTCGCTGCTTGGCTGCGTAGGGTGCTGTCAAGGCATTGCTAACCGCGTTGTACACGTGGTACAAATTTGCGCGCAAAAACTCACTGGTGTTTTTGCCTGCGCCGTGCATCACGTTGCAGTCAAAGAGCAACACCGAGCCTGCAGGCGCAACCACCTCCTCAATGCCGCCATTCTCCTCCAGCAAGTCCAACAACAGCGCGGGTGGCTTGCCCACCGCCTGCTCGCAAAATGCCTCCTGAACAGACTTGTGCTTCGTTTCCCCCGGGCAAGCCACAAACGTCTTGTGGCTTTTGGGCATGAATTTTAATGAGCCATCGGCTGACACTTCATCGGTCAGCAGCACGGTGGCGCTGATGGCCCGCATGCCAGGCATGCCATCCTCCGCATGCCAGGTTTCAAAATCGCTGTGCCATTCAAAGCCACTGCCGTATTGCGGTCCTTTGAAGTTCAACCTGGACTGGTGGATATACACCGCGTCGTTCAGCAAAAACTCCACCACATCCAAAATCCGCGGATTGTTGGCAGCGCGCTGCAGCGGCCCATCCATGGCGTGAATACCAAACAATGTGCGCAACTGCTCACCACCCGGCTCACAAATCAACTGCGCAGGGTGCTTGCCCTTGCACACCTTGGCAACACGCTCACTGGCAGCGCGAAGCTGATCCAATTCATGGGCAGAAAACACATCGGTGAGCACCAGGTAGCCTTCGCGGTCGAATTGCGCTGTTTGGGCCCTGGTCAACGGTGCACCTTGCGCCCAGGCACTGTAAACCACAGGCTCAGCACGCCGAATCAACGCCCCCTCCACCCTGTCACGGGTTGGATAGGGATCCCTCACGGCAGAGACAATCATCCCTTCCTCCTTGAATATGAATTACTCGGCCAGCGCCGGATAGGCGCCGGTCTCGTCATGCACCTCTGCACCAGTCACAGGCGGGTTGAACACACACGCCATCACCATGGGCTCCTCAAAAGCCCGCAGCACATGCCGGTCATGCAAATTCAACGCATACAGGGTGCCCGGCTCAATGGCATGCACCTCGCCAGTGGCCTTGTCTTCAATCTCACCTCGGCCAATCATGCAATACACACTCTCCCAGTGATTCTTGTAGTGCATGTGCAACTCCGCGTGGGCGTGAATGGTTGTGATGTGGAAAGAAAAGCCCATCTTGTCATCACGCAACAGCATTCGAACGCTGTCCCAACCTTGGGCGTGGATGTGCCTCTCTGTGCCACAAATTTCGTTGAGCTTTCTTACAATCATGCTTTCACCTTGGATGTTTTATTGTCCTTTTCCGCTTTGGCGCAGACCTCGGCCACAGCTTGCTCAAGCACGGTTAAGCCACGCTTCAAATCCTCCAACTCAATATTGAGGGCAGCAAACACCTTGACCACCTGTCCCTCATTGCCACAGGTCTCAATGATGAGCTTTTTGTCAAAGCACGCAGCGACCACCTCATCGGCCAAACCGCCACTGCTCATCTCAATGCCCTGCATCATGCCCCGGCCTTTTAAGCGCACGCTCACCTCGGGATTGGCCTTCAGAATAGAAGACAAACGCTCAGACACAATCTGCGCACGCTGCGCTATGCCGCGCTCAAAGGCGGGGTTGCTCCAGTACTTTTCAATCGCCGTCGCCGCGGTGATGAACGCATGGCAATTGCCGCGGAAGGTGCCGTTGTGTTCGCCTGGCTTCCAAAAATCAAGGTCAGGGCGAATCAGAGTCACCGCCAGTGGCAATCCCATGCCAGAGAGCGACTTGGACAAACAAATCAAATCGGGCTCAATGCCCGCCTCTTCAAAACTGAAAAAACGGCCAGCGCGCCCAACACCCGCCTGAATTTCGTCCAAGATCAGCATGGCCCCTGCTTTGCGTGTCACCCTGGCCAGATTTTTTAACCAAGCCATCGACGCTGGGTTCAAACCACCTTCTCCCTGCACGCCCTCCACGATCACAGCAGCGGGCGCATCTTGGCCACTGGATTTGTCCGTCAACATTTTTTCGAGGTATTCCGTGGTGTCCACGCCCTCGCCCATGTACCCATCGTAAGGGTAGCGGTCCACACCACACAGCGTGGCCATGGACGGCCCTCGGTGATGGCTGTTGGCTGTGCATGCCAAGGCCCCCTGTGTCACGCCATGAAAACCATTGGTGAACGCAATGATCTGTTTGCGACCCGTGATTTTGCGGGCCAGCTTGATGGCTGCCTCCACGGAGTTCGTGCCCGTCGGCCCCGTGAACTGCATGCGGTAATGCATGCCGCGCGGCTTAAGGATGTGCCGGTTAAACACATCAATGAATTTGGCCTTGGCCGCGCTGTGCATGTCCAGGCTGTGGCCTATCCCATCATCGGCGATGTAGTCGAGCAATGCCGATTTCATCTCGGGATCGTTGTGCCCGTAATTCAGGCTGCCCGCTCCAGACAGGAAATCGAGATACTCCACGCCATTCATGTCCGTCATCGCACTGCCCTTGGCTTTCACAAAAAGCGTTGGAAAACTGCGGCAATAACTGCGTGCTTCCGACTCATTCTTTTGAAACGTTCGAATCTTCGACAGCGTTTGAAAATCAATCGACCGGGTGTCGTTGCTCATGGTTTTACTCCTTGATGTGTG
Organism: Limnobacter sp.; assembly: GCA_036275215.1. Lineage (GTDB taxonomy): Bacteria > Pseudomonadota > Gammaproteobacteria > Burkholderiales > Burkholderiaceae_B > Limnobacter. The sequence goes on from DASUEF010000250.1 coordinate 2,885, forward strand.
GCGTGGGGATTTCAACCAACACTTCGGTTGCATGTCGCCCGCCGAAATGGGCCTGGCCGTCAAACCAGTCCGCGTGGATCAAATGGCTGCCCCAGTCCTGAGCCAGCGATTTAAAAAGTCCCCACGACGCGGCGTTGTCGGGGGTGATGGATGTGTGGATTTTTCGAATCCCCGGATGCCGATCAACAAGCCACTCAATGAGCCGTTTGCCCATGCCTTGGCCTCTGGCTTGCTCACCAACCGCCACTTGCCAAATAAAAAGCACATCGGATTGTTTGGGCAGCACATACCCAGAGGCCCACGCGATGGGTTGGCCATGACAAGCGGCCAACACGCAAGTGTCTGCAAAATGACTGCATTGCAGCAGGTACAAATAATGGGAGTTCAGATCGAGCGGCCTGCAAGCGCCCACCAAATCAACAATGGCGGTCGCATCTTCAAGCGCGGGGTGTCGTAAAACGACATCAGCCTTGGGCATCGGGATGAGGTGGCCCTGTTATTGGCAGGATCCACTTGCATTAATAAATGAATTTTTTTCTCACCCTTTCGTAAAAACTCATCAAGCAATTTCAATGGCTTAAAAAGTTTTTATGAAAGAACATGATGGATTATCGTTTATTTAATGAAATAACTCAAGGGCAAAAAATATCTACACCCAGCATGCACCAATCGTTAAATTTCGTGCCTTTTCAGCATGCAGCGCAAAAACCGACTCAAGCGATGTTGAACCCACTACAATTCACAAAAACAAATTATTTCAATCATCAATTGGCCATGAACAACACACTTCAAGACAGCCTGATCTCCCTGCGACGCATCATCCGGGCCACAGAATCTGGCGCACGCGAATTGGCC